>JAYRVB010000458.1:0-18261 GCA_041918775.1 Chitinophagales bacterium | reverse complement strand
TTTACCAGTGTCAGGCACTTATAATCATATGATGACCCTCGATACCGTGAAAGCAGCAGTAACTTTTTTCGGCACCGGCATGATGAGCCCAGGCGCCGATACCATATTTTGGGAGTATCTGCTGATTGATTCCCTTCAAACAGATGTTTGCAGATCTACCTGGATCAAATAATGTTCAGTGTATATTACGTATATGAAACGATGGTTGTTGACGATAGGAATAGCGCTGCTTACACTGCAGGGATATGCACAAGCATCAGATCATGTGCCCGGTGACATTTTAGTGCAACTACAACCTGAAGCTGACCTGAATGATATTCTGAATGACCTGGCAGGGAATAATGATGCTGCTTTAGGCATAGAACGCTGCATTTCCAAAAGACTGAATATCTGGTTGCTGAATACTATATTCCCCAACGAGGAGGAGATCGTTCTGCGACTTGTGCAATCGCATCCATTGATCGTACATGCGCAATTTAACCATATCACTTCAGAACGTGTTTTTCCTGACGACCCTGCTTTTTTTGAGCAATGGGCCTTATACAATGAAGGACTAACCGGAGGAACAGACGATGCAGATATTGATGCAGATCTTGCCTGGCAGATCACAACCGGTGGCACAACTGTTTTGGGCGATACGATCGTATTAGCCATGATCGGTGAAGGTGCTTTTTTCCCGCATGAGGATATTGACTGGTGGGTCAACAGAAATGAAATTCCAGAAAATGATTTGGATGATGATGGAAATGGATATATAGATGATTATCAGGGCTGGAATGGCACCGACAATAATGATTCTGTTCCCGAACGCACACATGGTACACATGTAGCAGGCATTGCAGGCGCAAAAGGTAATAATGGGGTGGGCATTACCGGAGTGAACTGGAATGTTAAGATCATGCCCATCTTCAATTTAACCAATGAAGCGGATGCCGTTGCATCTTATAGTTATGCATTGGAGATGCGCGAATTATACGATGCCACCAATGGCGAAAAAGGTGCTTACATTGTAGCTACCAATACCAGTTTCGGCATCGACTTAGTTAACCCGGAAGATTATCCGATCTGGTGCGGAATTTTCGATTCGCTAGGAAAGGCCGGCATTTTAAGTGTGGGATCAACCACTAATTTATCTGTGAACGTTGATAATGTTGGCGATATGCCTACTTCCTGCAGTTCTGATTTTTTGATCTCAGTTACGAATACAGATTTCAACGACAGTTTAAATATCGCAGGATATGGTCCGCAATCCATAGACATTGGCGCGCCGGGAACATCCATTTATTCGAGCATTACCGGTGTTTCCTCTTACGGCTATCTGACAGGCACCAGCATGTCGGCACCGCATGTTACCGGTACCATCGGTCTGCTATTTGCTGCTGCCTGTGAAGAATTTATGCTGGCTTATCAGAATGATCCGGAAACGATGTTGCGTCTGATGAAAAATAATATTCTCGATGGTGTAGATGTCATTCCTGCATTGGAATCGAAAACACTGACCGGTGGTCGATTGAATGCACATCAGGCCTTACGCGAACTTTTAATATATGGCTATTGTGGTACGGGTGCAGGATTTGATGCCGTGGGCGTGGTATATCCGAATCCAACAAATGATCTGGTCTTTATTTCTGCTGGAGTCATCATTGATGCACATATTGAAGTGACCATTTTTAATGCGCTCGGGCAGTTAATGTATTCCGCACAACAACCAGCAGAATATTTTTTATCCGGTGGAATAGACGTATCGCTTTTCCCGGGAGGATTCTATACGATCTCGGTATATAACGAAGATACCAATGCCAGATTTTCATCAGGATTGGTGATTCAACATAATCAATAAGTGCATATGGACAAACGATGGGTGATCAATGCGGTGGATGAAGAAAAAGTGATGTCCTTG
Organism: Chitinophagales bacterium; assembly: GCA_041918775.1. GTDB lineage: Bacteria > Bacteroidota > Bacteroidia > Chitinophagales > BACL12 > UBA7236. The sequence continues at coordinate 16,361 of JAYRVB010000458.1, read as the reverse complement.
CAAAAGGAACTGAAAGTGCATCCGGTGATCTGTTCACTGCTTATACAAAGAGGCATACACACTTTCGATGCGGCACGTCAGTTCTTCAGACCTTCCCTGAATGATCTGCATGACCCTTTTCTCATGCGTGATATGGAAAAAGCGGTGGTCAGAATTACAGAAGCCATTCAAAAAAATGAGCGCATACTTATTTTTGGCGATTACGATGTTGACGGCACTACCGCTGTTGCATTGATGTATGCTTTCTTTTATACGCGCTATCGCAATATTGACTTTTATATTCCGGACCGGTACAAAGAAGGTTATGGCATCTCATATCAGGGAATAGACCACGCCAAGTCGAACAACTGCAGTTTGATGATCGCATTGGATTGTGGGATCAAAGCTGTGGACAAAGCAGCCTATGCAAAAAGTTTAGGTATAGACCTGATCATTTGCGACCATCACCTTCCCGGAGATGAGCTGCCGGATTGTTTTGCATTGCTTGATCCGCACAGACCGGATTGCACATACCCTTATAAAGACCTGAGCGGTTGTGGCATTGGATTTAAGCTCATTCATGCCTACGCCTTACATCATGGCATACCTGTCGAACAGATCATCTCATATCTAGATCTTGTGGTGGTTAGCATCGCAAGCGATATCGTTCCGATCATGGGTGAGAACAGGATTCTCGCTTATTATGGATTAGAACAACTCAACAAAAATCCGCGACGCGGTTTAAAGGCACTTATTGAAATAGCAGGATACTCTCCGCCGCTGAATATCTCCAGTATTGTATTTGGATTAGGACCGAGGATCAATGCCGCCGGCAGAATGGATGATGCCAATAAAGCAGTGCGCATGCTTATAGCAGATACCGTAACGGAAGCGCGTGATGGTGCGGGTGAATTGCAGGATAAAAATGTTGATCGCAAAGCCGTAGACAAACGGATAACTGCCGATGCTTTATTTATTCTTGAGCAAGACCCCCTCACCGAAAAAAGAGTATCCACCGTTTTGCATAGCAGCGAATGGCACAAAGGTGTGATCGGTATTGTTGCATCGCGTTTGCTTGACCATTATTACAGACCAACCATTCTTTTGGCAGAAAGCAATGGCATGTTGCATGGCAGTGCCCGCTCGGTAAAGAATTTTGACATTTATGAAGCCATTAAATCCTGCAGTGATCTGCTAGAACAATTTGGTGGACATATGTATGCCGCAGGGCTGACCATGCAAAAAGAAAATTACGAAAAATTTCGCGACAGGTTTGACGAAGTAGTGCGCGCTACCATTCGGCCGGAGCAATTGATACCGGAAATAGAAATTGACGCAATCGTTCGATTAAATGATGTGAACGATGCCTTCTATAAAATTCTGAAGCAATTTGCGCCTTTCGGACCACATAACATGGAACCCGTATTCATGAGCGAGCAGGTGCGCAACACCGGCAGGTCTAAAATTGTGGGCGACGGCCACCTGAAGGTTTCGGTAAGAGACAGCTCTAAAGCTGTAGCCGATGGCATTGCCTGGCAGAAAGGGCATTTTTATGAAGGCATAGCCACCGGCACTCCCTTTGATCTTTGCTATACCATTGAAGAGAATACTTTTCGCGATGTAACCAACTTACAATTATTGGTACGCGATATCAAATTGCATATATAATCATCGGCATACCCAAATAATTTGCCGAACTTTACAGCGTTGTAAGCACATGATACTGAGATCTGAACAACTCGTAAAAAAATACAAACAACGCACCGTAGTGAATTCGGTGAGTGTTGAAGTAAATCAAGGAGAGATCGTGGGATTACTTGGCCCAAACGGCGCGGGTAAAACTACTTCCTTCTATATGATCGTGGGCTTGATCAGACCGCTTTCAGGTAAAGTATTCCTTGATAAAACAGATATCACCGATTTTCCCATGTACAAACGCGCGCAATTAGGCGTGGGATATCTGCCACAGGAAGCCAGCATTTTTCGAAAAATGTCTGTAGAGAACAACATCGCAAGCGTTTTACAAATGACTCGATTGAGTTCCGGCGAACAAAAGAAAAAACTAGAATCCCTATTGGAAGAGTTTGGATTGAATCATGTGCGCAAAAGCAATGGCGATGTATTAAGTGGCGGCGAGCGTCGACGAACTGAGATCGCGCGTGCGCTAGCCACCGATCCCAAATTTATTTTGCTGGATGAGCCCTTTGCCGGAATTGACCCAATAGCCGTGGAAGATATACAGCAGATCGTGGAGAAACTTAAGTATAAAAAGATCGGCGTGCTGATCACCGATCACAATGTGCAGGAAACCTTGTCGATCACCGATCGCGCCTATCTGTTATTTGAAGGCAAGATCCTCAAACAAGGCAGCGCAGAGGAACTGGCTGAAGACCCGCAGGTGCGCAAAGTGTATCTGGGACAAAACTTTGTCTTACGCCGCACCCGCCCTTCTGCTACAGAGCATTCGGGCTCTGTGGATTAAGTGTATCTTTATTGCCGTCAACTGCACGTATTTTTGTCGTAGCATGTATCTGATCCACGCAATAGCATCACGTGTTATAGGCCGCCAGGTGAGCCGGATACAGGCTATTGTAGAAGATCCGGTGAGAGCGCAGGAGGAAACATTCCGCCAACTTATTGAAGCCGGACGGGATACCATGTGGGGACGAATGTATGACTACGCCTCAGTGCGTTCGGTCAACGACCTCAAACAACGTTTTCCGGTTCAGGATTACGATACCCTTAAGCCATATATCGATCGGATCATGCAGGGCGAGCAGCAGGTACTTTGGAACACACCCATAGCCTGGTTTGCAAAATCGTCTGGCACCACCAGCGATAAAAGTAAATTCATTCCTGTAAGCGAAGCTTCATTGGCCGAATGCCATTTTAAAGGGGGAAAGGATGTACTGGCCATGTATCTCCACAATAATCCGGATTCGCGATTATTCAGCGGAAAAACACTGCTGATGGGTGGCAGCCACCAGATCAATCAATTCAATCAATATTCGAAATATGGGGATGTGAGTGCGGTGATGATGCAGAATTTGCCCTGGACGGCAAAGTATGCCATGACACCTTCTTTGGAAATTGCCCTGATGGATGAATGGGAGAGTAAGATCGAAGCGATGGCGCAACATACCATTGATCGGGATGTAACCTCCATTGCCGGCGTACCCACCTGGACCATCGTTTTGATCCGCAGATTATTTGAAATGCGCGGGGTCAACGACCTCAAAGAAATATGGCCCAACCTGGAATTATATATTCACGGTGGCGTAAGTTTTAAACCCTACCGTAGCCAATTCAACCAGCTGATCCGCACAGAACCTATGCATTATGTAGAAACCTATAATGCAAGTGAAGGATTTTTTGCGTTTCAGGACAGACTGCATGCAGATGATATGTTGTTGATGCCGGATTATGGTTTGTTCTATGAATTCATTCCATTGGAAGAATTCGACAAGGAAGACCCTAAAACACTTACCTGGGGAGAGGTGGAATTGAATAAAAACTACGCCGTTGTCATCTCTTCAAATTCAGGCTTGTGGCGATATAAGATCGGTGACACGATCAGGTTTACTTCGCTGTATCCCCACCGTGTGCAGGTGAGTGGCCGGGTGAAACATTTTATTAATGCCTTCGGCGAAGAGGTGATCGTTGACAATAGCGACAAAGCCATAGCCGAAGCCTGTGCACAAACCGGCGCACGCGTTACCGAATATACCGCCGCACCGATCTACATTACCGGTAACGAAAAAGGTGGTCATGAATGGATCATTGAATTCAGTACCACCCCTAATGACCTGGAACAATTTACAAGGGTATTGGACAATACGCTGAAATCGATCAACAGCGACTATGAGGCAAAACGTCATAAGGATCTTGCACTCAAAATGCCTGTGGTGCATGTGGCGCAACAGGGTGCCTTTTATGCCTGGCTTAGATCCAAGGGTAAATTAGGCGGCCAACATAAGATACCGCGACTAAGCAATGATCGCACCTATATAGATGAGATCATGGCGTTTGTCTGATCAATTCCCGTTCGGAATCATTAACTTTGATTGAACCCCTTCCTCACGCAAATCCACGTGTATGCACCGTTATACAGCTATTCTGATAGATGATGAAGAGCCGGGCAGGAAAAACCTGCGCGCACTAATCGAAAAATATTGCCCCGAAATTGAGGTGATCGAAGAGGCGGGCCATGCCGCTGAAGCCAAGGAAAAAATACTAGAGCTTCACCCGCAGGTGCTGTTCCTCGATATCAATATGCCTGAACTCAACGGTTTCGACTTATTGGAATCACTCAATAAAAAAGACTTTGCAGTGGTGTTTGTTACTGCACATCGCGATTTCGGGATCGAGGCAGTGAGAGCAGGCGCCGTAGATTACTTACTCAAGCCCATCGTGATCAAAGAATTGCAACAGGCCGTAAATAAAGTAGTGCAATTGTACGAGCAAAGACGCTCCGAAATACCGAATGGCGACCCAAAGCCGGAACGGATCACCCTCGGACATACAGGAGGATTCAGTGTGGTGGAAATGAAAGACATTGTTCGCCTTGAAGCTGAGAGTAATTACACACGTGTGCATGTGGTAGGTCGCAAAAATTACTTTGTGAGCAAGCCGCTTAAAGTGTTTGAAGACAGCTTGAAAGACAATGTGTTCTTTCGCGTGCACCGATCGTACATCATTAACCTGAATCATGTAAAAGAATTTTTACGGGAGGATGGTGGTGTTATTGTAATGCATGATGATGCCCGTATTCAACTGCCGAAAGCCCGATACAACGATTTCCTCGAAGCCATGCGAAAACTCTCTATTGCTATTTGATCGGCATGCGGTACATCCTTGCGATAGTATTTAGCTTAAGCGTGCTTTCGGCACACGCACAGGTATTCCCGGCTCGCCAGTATACCACTGCTGATGAACTTGCCAACAGCAACGTGTACGATATAGCACATGATGAAAAAGGATATCTCTGGTTTGCCACAGAACGCGGATTGAGCCGCTTCGACGGATACAAATTCACAAATTACCTTTTTAAAGAAGGACTGGAAGGGGCAACCGTATATGGCCTTGCTCAGGATGAAAAACAACATCTATATGCTGCAACGAGGCAGGATGGTATATATAAACTTGAAGGCAATTTCACAAAAAAGATACCTGCCGATCCTGCGCTCGCCAACGAACAAATAGCCATCGCCGGAAACTTCATGTATACACTTGACGATAATCGTCAGGTTGCCTCAGTCCATTTAAATAAAAAAGATATTAGCATTGTGCTAGCATCCGGTGAAGTGCATCCATACGCGATCATTTCCGGAGAAGGTGACACCGTGTTTATTGGCACAAATAAAGGAGTGTACTTCAGCGTGCGAGGTAGCCGGGCTGAAAAATATTCCATCTTCGCGCAGCATTGTTATAGCCTGTTTGTGCGAGACAATCAGTTGTTTGCAGGTAGTCAGGGTGTTGTATATCAGGTAAGAAAAAACACATTTGATATTGTAGCCACCCTCAGCACACCGATCTCCATCAAACGTTTACTGATCGACAACGATGGTAATATCTGGTGTGCCGCTTTCCCGCAAAACAAACTCCTTGTCGTGCAGGGCGATCAGGTCACCGATATTTCTAAAAGTCTGAATATTTCAGGGATTTCTATCAATAAAATTCTCGAAGACCACGAAGGCAATATCTGGATTGCCACCTATGGAAAAGGTGTGTTTTGCTTTCATCACAGATATATTACCAACTACACCGCATCCGATGGGCTGATGAATGAATACATCACTTCTTTATTGCCCTTCCCGAATGGTGTGCTCATCGGCACTTATGATGGATTATATGAACTTAACGGTCTCACCATCACCCAGCACAAATATTTTCCGGGTGAATTGGAATATATACGCAATATGACTTCGGCAGATGACATGTATTATGTATCGATCACCGGCATCAATGCAACCAGACTGGATGTAGCGCGGAAAAACATTCAGAACAAAACCATACAGTTTTTACAATGCCCTTCCATGTTGGTGGAAGGAGATCAACTATATTACAATCATTGGAGCAATAACATTTTAACTGCTACCATAACTGGCAGCGGCACAACCCCAGGCACCACCTGGTTTCAGGATGACCAAACCGGTTGGTCGCGGGCAAGCGTATTTTGTCGCGATGCAGAAGGACTTATGTGGGTGGGCACATCACGAGGCTTACTCATACTGGATGAAGGAAAGCTTGTGCAACGATTAGATACCGGTTTCTTTCATACCAATATTACCTGCTTTTTATTAGACGATTCCGGGCACATGTTTGTGGGCACTGATCATGGGTTAGCCATATACTACAAGGGTACCTGGAAATTGCATCATGACCTTATGGGCAAGAATGTAGAGAGTATCACGGGGCTTGCGCATGATGGACAACACAGGATATGGATCAGTACACTGAATGGATTATTTCTGATCGATCAGGACAAAGTGATCCAGTTTGACGCAAGGAATACCTTATTGTCGGATGAGATCAACGCGATCGCTTATGACACTGTGCAAAATGCGATCTGGATCGGAACCACCTTTGGTTTGTCTAAAATTGATATCGATAAATTCGACAGAACACCGGTGCGCGCACCTGCTGCCATATTTAAAACGCTGCGCGCTGCAGATTCCATTTATCGCGACCTCGGCATGGATAGTCGGATTGAATTGCCACATACCTCAAAAAATTTGATCGTTCGATTTGGAGCCATTCAGTTTTCTGCACCCGAAGGCATAAAATTCTATTACACCTTTGATGGCGGCCAGTGGGAACCTACAGTCGGTAGACAGATCGAATTTGCATCTATTCCGTATGGCGAACATGTGATCGAATTAAAATCTGTTGGCGAGCGTGGTGTTGAAGGGCCCGTTGCCAGACTCACCATATTTGTCGCAACTCCTTTTTGGGCATCCACCTGGTTTAAAGCGATCATCGGATTGCTGATCAGTTTGTTTGCCTACATGGTATTGCGCAAGCGATTTGAAGTGCTCCGACAAAAACAACAGGAACGCCTTGAATTACAAAGCAAAGTTGCCGAATTACGACATCAGGCTTTGGCGGCCAGTATGAATCCGCATTTCATTTTCAATGCGCTGAATTCGATACAGCATTTCATTAACGCCCATAATACAGAAGAGGCGACAGATTACCTCGGAAAATTTGCGCGTCTTATTCGCATGATGCTTGACTATGGTGGAAGAACATTTATCCCACTCAAAGATGAGTTAGAACGCTTAGCCTACTATCTCGACTTGGAGAAAGTGCGCTTTGGCGAAAAACTCAATTATACGATTCAGGTTGATGATCGTTTGCGCAACAGCCAGATCGAGATACCGAATATGGTCATTCAACCCATCGTAGAAAACGCCCTCTGGCATGGCATCCTCCCGGCTAATCGACCCGGGCACCTGGATATACGATTTACCCCTGTAGATGGCACCATACTAGTAACGATAAACGACGATGGTATCGGCATTGAAGAAAGCAAGCGCCGCAAAAAGTCGGAACACAACTCCCTGGGTATTCAAATGATCCACGAAAGGCTTGAACTTCTGAACCGCCTGAGTGGCTATAAAGCCAACCTGAGTATCCGCGACCGTTCTGCCCTGGACCCACTACAACACGGCACCTTGGCCGAGATCCGGCTCATGTAAAGGACATTTCACCTCAAAAAAGGGGCAATTCGCACAAATCTCCTCCTCCCTTCGCTCAAAAACTGAGGCATTTCACACATTCATACCGACACTTCACGCAAAGTGGGTTGTTCAGGTGTCCATTTCCCTGTTTTTTTGGAACATCAACAGGAAACACAACATGGAAGCACAGTTTATTGTCACCCCATGACAATGCACCTCGTGAAAATGCTTCCCCATGAAAACAACATCATTCCGAGCTAGGGTAAGATTCGGGTTGATGATTTCCGGTGCTTCGGCACCAATTCATTGAAAAGGCGACCGCTCCATGTCGCCTTTTTTTATGCCCCTATGCCAAAAAAGAAACCCACGAACGACCAAGGCCATTCGTGGGTTCTAGTGTTATCTGGAACGCTTTTACAAAGAGCGTTTTACTTCTACTTCTTCATAACCTTCGATCATATCGCCAGGCTGAATATCATTGTAGTTATTGATCGTAAGACCGCACTCCATGCTGGTGGTTACTTCCTTCGCATCATCCTTGAAGCGTTTGAGCGAGCTGAGTGTTCCGGTATGGATAACGATTCCGTCGCGGATGAGGCGTATTTTGGTATTGCGTGTGATCTTGCCTTCGGTCACATAACAACCTGCAATGGTGCCCACTTTCGATATCTTGAAGGTATCGCGTACCTCCACCATACAGGTGATCTTTTCTTCCATCTTCGGAGCCAACAAGCCTTCCATGGCCGCCTTCACTTCCTCAATGGCATTATAGATGATACTGTATAAGCGGATCTCTACACCTTCTTTTTCAGCAAGCTTCCGCACACTGCTGCTTGGACGCACCTGGAAGCCCACGATAAGGGCATCTGAAGCAGACGCCAACATAATGTCGCTCTCAGTGATCTGTCCAACACCTTTGTAGATCACGTTCACCTGTACTTCCTTAGTTGACAGTTTTTGTAAGCTGTCGGTAAGTGCCTCAGTTGAACCATCCACGTCGGCTTTGATGATGATGTTGAGTTCACGGAAGGTACCAAGCGCTTTACGACGACCGATCTCTTCCAGTGTAATATGCTTCTTCGTACGAATACCTTGTTCGCGAAGGATCTGACTGCGTTTATTGGCTACAGCTTTTGCCTGCGTTTCGTCCTCGTAGATCTTGAATTTTTCACCCGCCTGTGGTGCACCGTTCAACCCGAGTACCAATACCGGTGTTGATGGACCGGCTTCGAGCACGCGCTGGTTACGTTCGTTGAACATAGCTTTCACCTTCCCAAAGAAAGGACCTGCAACCATCATATCACCAACACGCAAAGTGCCTTCCTGCACCATGATGTTCGATACATATCCGCGGCCCTTATCCAATGAGGCCTCAATGATGGTACCTACTGCCGGCTTATCCGGATTGGCCTTCAGGTCAAGTAATTCTGCTTCAAGCAGGATCTTCTCAAGGATCATCTCCACATTCAGTCCGGATTTCGCCGAAATTTCCTGACTCTGGAATCTACCACCCCAATCTTCTACCAAAATATTCAGCTGACTGAGTTGTTCCTTGATCTTATCTACGTTTGCACCCGGCTTATCGATCTTATTGATCGCAAACACCATAGGTACGTTGGCGGCCTGAGCGTGACTGATCGCTTCTTTGGTTTGTGGCATCACCTGATCATCAGCAGCGATCACGATCACGGCTATATCGGTGAGTTTGGCTCCGCGTGCACGCATGGCTGTAAAGGCTTCGTGACCCGGTGTATCCAAAAATGCAATGCGTTTGCCATTTGGCAGATCTACTTCATAGGCACCAATGTGCTGGGTGATTCCACCCTTCTCACCGGCTACTACGTTTGTTTCGCGGATATAATCCAGCAATGATGTTTTACCATGGTCAACGTGACCCATGATAGTAACAATTGGTGGACGATGTTGTAATGAATCCGGGTCATCAATTTCTTCCTCCTCATCTACATCCTCCTCATTCGCATTGATGAACTGTACTTTAAATCCATTTTCTTCGGCAAGTAATTCGATGATCTCTGCATCCAATCGTTGGTTGATAGACACCATCATACCCAGGTTGAAACAGCTCTGCACCAATGCGGATGGTGACACGTTCATCAAACTGGCTAATTCCGAAAGCGAAGTAAATTCAGCTACTTGTAATGCGCTGTTCGTTGCGGCTTCTGCTGCTTCAATTTCTGCTGCTTCGCGACGTTCACGCTTCATTTGTTTGGCCATGCGCGAACCACGTCCTTTCTGATTACCCCCGCCTGTAAGCTTGGCAAGTGTTTGACGGATCTGTTCCTGAATTTGGCGTTGCGCCTCTTCCGTGTCTACCTCAGGTTTGCGCACATTGCCCCCGCGATTGTCGCGATTGCGATTCTCACGTTGACGCTCTTCTTCACGCACCTTGTCAACATTGATGCGCTCATGTTTTACAATACGCTTGCGTTTTTTCTTCTCCGCATTTGGATCTACGCCGCGCTTCTCCGGTTTCTTTTCTTCCTTGATCTCTATTTTACCAATCACCTTCGGACCTTCGAGGGTGACCTTTTTGGTCTCGATCATTTCACGCTCCGGTTCTACTTTCTTTTCCGGAGTTACGATCCTTTCCTTTATTTCAGGTGTTGCTTTTTTCTGGACAACCGGTGCAGCTTCTTTTTTCGCTGGCTCTTCAGTTGCCAGTGGAGGGGTTTCCACCTTCTTTGTTTTCTTCTTGTTGAGGTCGATCTTGTCAACAACCGTAAGTCCCACTTTCGACTTAGAAGCCTTGATCACTTCAGACTCCGGAGTCACCTCCTCCTGAGTATCTTCAACCGGAACCTCTGTTACTTCTTCCTTTTTCTCAGTTTCAACTACCGGTTCCGGCTCCTTCTTTTCGGCAGCCTTTTTAGGTGTTGACTTCTCTTCCACTACCGGCTCTGGTTCCGACTTAGCGGTTACCTCTGCTTCCTCTTTCTCTTTCTGCTCCTTTTCGAGCTTACGGCCTATACCAATATTGAGTGAATCGGCCTTGTCTTTCAGATCCTTATCGCGACCAAATTCCTTGAGCAAGATCGTATACATCTCCTCCGAAATTTTGGAGGTAGGCTTCGCCTCCACCGAAAACCCTTTGGTTTTCAGCAAATCGACGATATGGGCAAGTGATACGTTGAACTCGCTCGCGGCCTTGGCTAATCGTATGGATTTTTCTTCTGACATGCAGTGGTTGAGCTACAAAGATAAGGTGAACATCTGACGCATGCGGTGTGCGCAGATGCCTCAATCTTCATCAAACTCGGCTTTTAATATTCTGATAATTTCTTTAATCGTTTCCTCTTCAAGGTCGGTGCGACGAACCAGCTCATCAACGTGCAATTCCAATACGCTCTTGGCAGTATCGCAACCGATCGCCTTGAGCTCATCTATGATCCACTCGTCGATCTCATCTGCAAATTCATCCAGATCGATATCTACATCCTCTTCTTCCGTATCACGGAATACATCGATGTCGTAACCGGTGAGCTGACAGGCAAGTTTAATGTTTAAGCCCCCTTTACCGATGGCTAAGGAAACCTGATCTTGACCCAGGTAAACAGCTGCTTTTTTACGCTCATTATCTAATTCGATAGAGGTAATTTTCGCAGGGCTTAATGCACGTTGTATTAGTAATTGATTGTTGTTGGTCCAGTTGATGATATCAATATTTTCATTGCGTAATTCGCGAACGATACCATGGATACGTGAACCTTTCATACCAACGCAGGCACCTACCGGGTCGATACGATCGTCATAAGATTCCACAGCTACTTTAGCACGCTCACCCGGAGCACGCACAATACGACGGATCACAATAAGACCATCGAACACTTCAGGCACTTCCTGTTCCAATAATTTTTCAAGGAATTTTGGATCAGTGCGTGATACGATAACCACTGGATTATTATTGCGGAAATCTACTTTCTTCACCACGCCCCTGATCGCATCTCCTTTCTTATAATTATCTGATTGGATCAGCTCGCCTTTAGGCAGAATTAATTCGTTGTTATCATCGTCCAGCAACAGGATCTCTTTCTTCCATACCTGATATACTTCACCGGTAATGATCTCACCTTCGCGATCTTTGTATTTTTTATACACCTCATCCTTTTCCAGCTCCATAATGCGCTGTACAAGGGCCTGACGGGCGGCAAGGATAGAGCGGCGACCGAAGCTTTCGATGCTTACTTCTTCATAGGTTTCTTCACCTACAGAAAAGTCGGGTTCTATTTTCAATGCATCCGCCAAAGCGATCTGCGTAACCGGATTTTCTACCATACCATCTTCAACGATCTCACGGCGATGCCAGATCTCAAGGTCGCCTTTCTCCGTGTTCACGATGATGTCGAAATTCTCATCGCTTTCGTATTTTTTACGCAGTAATGTGCGGAAGATATCTTCCAACACTTTCATCAGTGTGGGACGATCAATATTCTTGATGTCCTTAAACTCCGAAAAGGATTCAACTAATTCTACGCTGTTCATAGCACGTTGTTTTGATTGACTGCACACACATGCAGTACGGTTTAAATTGTTTTAAAATTGAATTTTCTTTTTTACGTATTTAATATCTGCGAAATCATAGGTAAATAATTCTGTTTCCGGGGCCATCCCTTTTTTCTTCGGAGGGTGATGCACTTCAAGATGCAATACGTGACCATCCGCTTTGCGCAAAAGCCCTTCGGTTTTTACACCGTTGAGCAACAACACTTCTACATGTTTACCAATATTCTTGTCGAACTGCTGTTGCACTTTTAATGGGTTCTCCATACCCGGACTAGAAACATCGAGCGCGTACTTTTCGGGGAACGCACCCGAATTTTCCATCATAAAGGAAAGGTATCGGCTCACTTTCTCACACTGCTCTATAGTAACCCCGCTTGGGGTGTCGATAAACACCTCGAACTTCGAAGCCGCCGGGTTGATCCGGATATCTACCAGAAAACAGCCCTGTTCTTCCATCTTTGGCCGAAGCCATTCTTCTATTTGCTCACGGTTACCCATGGTTACAGAAACAAAAGAGGGGACTTTTTGGTGTCCCCTCTTCCGAGTGGTGCAAAGATACGGCGACCCCCGGAAAAATCCAAATCCAGCCCGAGAGGGCTCCCACCCGGTCAAAAGGCCTCGGGCACCGCCTGTGCAGGCGGCCATAGAACCGGCTAAAGAAATACCCCTATTTGCTTAATAAATTCCTACCTTTGTATTCTTAATCAAGTATAGATGAGCAACGTATTATTGCTTTCAATGCCACAAGGAATGGAATGGGTCATCATTATATTAGCAATCTTGTTACTTTTCGGAGGTAAAAAGATCCCTGAGCTGATGCGCGGCATAGGTAAGGGTATTCGCGAGTTTAACGACGCTAAGAACAATGTGAGCCGTGAGATCCGCGATAGCGCTAACGAAGAGCCCAAAAAGTCTGAAGAGAAATAACCTCCTTCCCTCAGCATGTCCAGTGTAACAGATGCATTGCTGCGCTCGGGTTTGAGCGCCGTACAGGCGGCTTTGCGCGCCGGTGATGTGAGCGTACGCCAGATCGTAGAACACTACCTGCAGGCAAATCGCAACAAGCAACATCTGAACGCTTTCCTCGAGATATTTGAGCATGATGCCCTGCATCAGGCCGATGAGATCGACGCGCGTATCCGCTCCGGAAAACCGCTCGGCAAGCTGTTTGGCATGGTGGTAGGCCTCAAAGACGTGATCGCCGTCAAAGGCAAACGCCTTACAGCCTCCAGCAAAATCCTCGACGACTTTACCTCCTTATATAATGCAACCGTTACCGACAGGTTGCTCCATGCGGATGCCATCATCCTTGGCCGTTGCAATTGCGACGAATTTGCCATGGGCAGTAGCAACGAAAACAGCGCATTCGGGCCTGTGTTGAACGACCTCGACAATACCCGTGTATCGGGTGGAAGCTCCGGTGGTTCGGCCGTTGCCGTGCAAGCCGGCCTGTGTATGGCCACCCTGGGTTCTGAAACCGGTGGGTCCATCCGGCAACCAGCATCATTTACCGGCACGATCGGGCTAAAACCCACTTATGGCAGGCTTTCGCGCTATGGACTGATCGCGTTCGCCTCATCCTTCGATCAAATAGGCCCTATCACCAATACCGTGGAGGATATGGCGTATATGATGGAAGTCATGGCCGGTGCCGACCCAAAAGACAGCACCTCTTCCCCCCATCCGGTGGAAGCCTATGCAGCAAAACTACCCCTCGATCGAAAGTTGCGGATAGCCTACTATCCGCAAACGCTCGACAACCCGAAAATAGACCCGGAGATCAGTCAGGCGGTGTATCAACTCATAGACAAACTGCGGGCCGACGGCCATACCGTTGAAGCCAATGACTTGAAGTATCTGGATTATCTGGTGCCAACTTACTATGTACTCACTACCGCCGAAGCCAGTTCTAACCTGAGCCGTTTCTCCGGAATTCACTATGGGTTCCGCGATATGGAGGCAGAAGATATGGATGCAGTGATCCGCCGCTCCCGTTCCAAAGGTTTCGGAAAGGAAGTACAGCGACGCATCATGCTGGGCACCTTTGTGCTCAGTTCCGGCTATTACGATGCATATTATACCCGTGCTCAAAAAGTGCGACGCATCATACGCGACGATACTACGGCTACCCTGGAGCAGTACGACCTGATCATACTCCCTACTACACCCACTACCGCCTTCAAACTGGGCGAGAAAACTACGGACCCGATCGAGATGTATCTGGCCGACATTTTTACCGTTCAGGCAAATATTACGGGTTTACCGGCCATCTCTGTCCCATTATTTAGACATAGCAACGGAATGCCCTTCGGCGTCCAGTTTATGGGGGCTTTACACAGTGAAGATCTGCTACTTTCTGTGACAGATCACGTCTTGAAAATTTATTAAAAATTTCCTGTTGATAAGCATTTTTGATGCCCCAAGGCAATAAAACGCTATTTTTATAGTTTTATAGCCCTGAAACATCAGCCTAACAACGAGAAAACGAGGGAAATCGAATGCACTTACTGAGAATTACCGTATGCTGCCTTTTGCTATGGGGTGTGGCAAAAGCACAGGTCTCTAATTCTTCCGCTCTGACACCGTCTGACGAGAGCGTGAACATGCTTGACAGTCTGCTGGAGGCGTGTTATGACGCAAATCCGGCATGGTCATTTTCGCAACAGGATTATGACATGTACGGCTATGCCGCTACAGATACTCCACGCTTCAGTCCGGAGGTGTTTGCCGAACGTATCAGCCAGATCAACTCGCCGATAGAATATACGTATAACAAACAGGTACAGGCCTTCATCGACTTGTATACCCTGCGCCGCCGCACTCAGGTGAGCAATATGCTGGCACTGAGCCAGGTGTATTTTCCGATGTTTGAAGCTGAACTCGACAGAAGGGGAATGCCTATCGAATTGAAATACCTGCCGGTGATCGAATCGGCTTTGAATACACATGCCGTTTCAAAAGCGGGAGCTACCGGACTCTGGCAATTCATGCTCGGTACCGGAAAACTTAAGGGATTGCGCATCGACAGTTATGTGGATGAGCGCCGCGACCCACGTTTGGCCACTATAGCCGGATGTGCGTATCTGCAGGATCTGTATAATATTTATGGTGATTGGCTGTTGGCCATTGCCGCCTATAACTGTGGACCCGGAAATGTGAATAAAGCATTACGGAAAGCAGGCGGTGGTGACAAGGATTTTTGGGATATAGAAATGTACCTCCCCAAAGAGACAAAGGCTTATGTGCCTATTTTTATTGCTGCTACTTATACATTTGAGTATCATAAGGAGCATAACATTCGCCCGGCCAAATTCGGATATGATTTTACCATGGTGGACACGCTGATGATCACCAAAAAAATGACCGTCGACCAGTTGGCACCATATGTTGGGATCTCTGCCGATGAGATCGTGCTGAATAACCCGGCATTGAAAACAAAGACCATCCCCGGATCACCTGTTCCTTACCCGCTCATACTTCCACAAAAAGCGGTGGCGAATTTTTACGCCAATAAGGATTCATTGTACGCATCCCTCGAAAAGAAGGAAAGCATCAAATCAGCTGAACTTGCTTCTAACGTAGCTGTGGTAAAAGCAGCAAATGAAAAAACTGCTTCAAAAACCACGACTACCAAAACGGAAACAACTACTGCAAGCACGGCAACGCCGATAAATACCTTGCAACCGGATACCACCCTGGCGAATCCGGATGCTCCGGTAACCATCACCTATACCGTGAAAAAAGGGGATAACCTTGGTTATATTTCTGATTGGTTTGATTGCACCGTGGCTGATCTCAAAAAATGGAATAAATTGTCGAGCACACAAATTCATCCGGGACAAAACCTCAAGGTAACTGTGCCGGCTAAATTTGAATCTCAATATGCTCAGATCAACGATATGACTCTGGCACAAAAGCAGAAACTGACTGACATCGCCCTGATCTCACCGGCGCCTGCTGCCAATAAGACTGTTGATCCTCAGGTGATCTTTTATACTGTGAAGCCGGGAGATACCCTTTGGAGTATCTCACAAAAGTATCCGGAGAACAGCATTGAAAAGATCCGTGAACTGAACGGCATGAGTCAGTCAGAAACACTTGTTTCCGGCACCAAGATCAAACTGGTGAAATAAGCTTGTGACGCGGACAAACGCGCGTTTTGTTACCCACAGATGGGGA
>JAYRVB010000457.1:0-5271 GCA_041918775.1 Chitinophagales bacterium | reverse complement strand
GATATTCTCGTAAGCAGCCATGGTATGGAGCACCTCATCGGTGATATCCTTTGGATGTGAGGTGGAAAAGCGTACGCGCAATTCGGGATGCACTTCAGCCACCATGGCCAGCAATTCGGCAAAAGTTACCACCTTACTGGTTTCCGGATTTTCCCATTTGTAGGAATCCACGTTCTGGCCCAGAAGCGTTACCTCGCGGTAGCCCTGTTCAAACAGTTCGCGACATTCGGCTACGATAGAGAAAGCGTTTCTGCTGCGTTCGCGACCACGGGTAAATGGTACAACGCAGAAGGAGCACATATTATCACATCCGCGCATAATGGATACAAAGGCGCTCACGCCATTCGCATCGAGGCGGAGGGGACTGATATCGCTATACGTTTCTTCACGGCTCAGGAGCACGTTTACCGCCTTTGCGCCGTCATCTGCTGTCTGCACCAATTTTGGCAGGTCGCGGTAGGCATCAGGGCCACACACGATATCCACCAGTTTTTCCTCTTCCAGCAGGTCTGCTTTCAGGCGCTCTGCCATACAACCCAGCATACCGATCAGTGCATCCGGTTTGCGTTTCTTTACTGCGCGCAGTTCTTTCAATCGATTGCGCACGCGTTGTTCCGCATTATCGCGAATGGCACAGGTGTTCAACAGGATGAGGTCGGCCTCGTTGTAGTCGCGGGTAAGTCCGAACCCCTGTTCATGCAATATAGAAGCCACGATCTCCGAATCGGAGAAGTTCATTTGACAGCCGTAACTCTCGATATAGAAGCGCTTTCCGTTGGTGCCGGCCACTAATTCGCCGGAGGCCAGAGCCTCACCCTGACGGGCTTCTTCGAGGAGTTTATGATCCATACCTTCGAGGGTAGGATTGTTATCGTACATTTTCTGCTTAAGTTTGATGCAAAATTACGTAAAATACTGACATCTTGTCACTTTTCTGAATACAATATGCAGAACAAAGACGTTCCAAAAGGCCTCCATATTGCAGGGATCTTCACCCCGCAGGTGCTCATGCGGGCGGCGGTCTTGTTCAGCCTGTGTTTCACCTTATTCCTGTTGCATCTCCCCTTCTACGGCGACCAGGCCACTTTGGTCAGTGCGCCTGCCCAATATTACTACGACAACGGTTTCCGCAGTTTTTGGTTACCCGAACACCTGGCCACAGGTCACCCACCTCTGTATCCCATGCTGGTAGCGGGTTTGTGGCTGATCTTCGGCAAGAGTCTCGCCATCGTACACCTTCTGAGTCTGGTTTGTGTGGTGTTTTTACTCACGCAGGCCTATGCCCTGATCCGCCGCAGTATGCCCGAACGCGCCGGCACCCTGGGCATGCTGCTCATCCTCTGTTATCCGGTGCTTTGGGCACAAACAGCGGGTATGAGTGTGGATGTGCTCCTGAGCGGCCTGGTCCTGTTCGCTTTCAGAATGGAAATGGCCCAAAAACGGCGCGCCCTGAGTCTGGCTTTGGCGATTTTGCCTTTCCTGAGCTTACGCGGCTGGATCTGGCTGCTGGCGCTCGGTCTGTATAGCCTGTGGCAACCTGCGTTGCGCACCCGCTTCACCAGGCTCCTCTCGATCTGGATCCCGGCATTAGTGCCCATTCTGTTATACATCTTCTGGCAACATAAAACCCTTGGTTGGTGGCTCGTGCCTGCTGACAACAACTGGTCGGAACACCGCGCCTGGGTATCGCCGATCGGTTTTGCCGGCAAAAGCTTTGAATTCACCCTGCGCATGCTCGAATTCGGTATGCTCCTGCCCTTTTGTTATTGGTTGTGGCATCTCTGTATGGAGGGTTTGAGGGAAGGCTTTAGCGCAATGGATAAGGCCATATTGGTTTCGATCTTCGCGGTCCTGCTGCTGACTTTGCCATTTCAAGGCCCCATTGTCATCAGGTATATACTGCCGCTGCAACTGTTGATACTGATCGCTTCTGCAGAAAGGTTTTTACGCCACCCGGCGCCTCGCGGAGCCATCAGGTCTGTCGCGCTTGCCTGTACACTGTTGTGGATGATCGGGAGTCACTTTTTCGCGTATCCGCAAATGGAAAGGTCATTGTTTGAGTACAGTTGGGCAGATGGCAGTCTGGCCCACCTCGGCTATTTCTCTCAACGCGCCGAAGCACAAGCGTACCTGCAGGAACAAGGCATTTCGCGCAATCAGGTGCATTCGGCATTCCCGGAAACGAAATCTTTTGCACTCACCGATCTCAGCAATGATCTTACAGCCTGTATCACACTCGATACCCTGCAATTGGCCACAACAGAATGGGTGCTATACAGCAATGTGATGAACATGATCGACAAGCGCACGGAGCGATGGTTATCAGCGCACTACCGTGTTGAACAAAGATGGGATGCCTGGCCGGTGCATATGGTCCTGTATCAACGCAAGCCTGCTAGCGGACAACCTTAAATGTATACACAAAAAGGTGTTCATCCGGTCAAAAGTGCCATTCATCGAAAACACATAGCTTTGCAGGCGTTCTAGTCGTTTCTTTACAGTAAAATCAATTCATGGAAAGCATTATTCCTATTGGATATTGGGTATTTTTCTTTATTACCATCGTTGGCACCTTTGTCGGATTGTATGCGATGTTTGAAAAAGCGGGTGTACCCGGATGGAAAGCATTGGTGCCCATTTATAATGCGTACATGTGCACGCAGATCACCGGTAAAAGTATCTGGTGGTTTGTGATGTTATTGATACCGGTACTCAACGTGGTTGTCTGGTTATTAGTGGCGAACGAATTGTCCAAAGTGTTTGGCAAGGATAGTTTTTGGGCCTACGTAGCCTCTATGATGGTGCCTTATTTCTATTTTCCTAAACTTGGTTTTGATAATGATATCCGTTTCATCGGAGTACAAAAGCAGGTAGTACCTAAAAAAGGTGGTCGCGAATGGGCCGATGCGATCGCTTTTGCCATTGTTGCTGCCACCCTCATCAGAACATTTTTTTTCGAAGCATTTACGATACCGACCACTTCCATGGAAAGCACCTTAAAGGCAGGTGACTTTTTATTTGTGAGTAAATTTCATCACGGTGCACGGTTTCCGATCACCCCATTGGCATTTCCGTTTGCACATCAAACCCTGCCTGTCCTTAAAACAAAGGCATATACTGATGCGGTGCAATTGCCCTATATGCGATTCAAAGGGCTTGAAGGCATAGATCGCAATTCGAAGATCGTTTTCAATTTTCCTGCGGGTGATACCGTATATCTGCCGAGCACACAAAACAGCTATTATAGTCTGGTGCACAACGATGCGATGAATTTAAAAAATGAGGCGCACAAGAAAGATCTGGAATTAGCCAAATCGGGTAAGCCATTCACCAAAACTGAACGCTCGCTGGAGTATTATATCGATGCCGTATATAAAGCATACCGTCAATCAGGTGAACTAGATTATCGACCAATTGATAAGCGAGACAATTACATCAAGCGCTGTGTGGGACTTCCCGGTGATTCCTTATATATCTCGAATGGTATTCTGTATATCAATGGCAAACGCGCCTATGTTGCGCCCGATCAGCAAAAATCTTATACCATTACTTTCAAGGAAAATGTATCAATATCAGCCGCGCAAAATGTATTGCTGGATATGGATCTGAATTCCATGGATTTTGAGCAATCCGCTATGGTGGGTAAAAATGCTGTGTTGGTGGCTAATATGTCGATAGAAAATGCCAACATTTTAAAGAAAAATCCAAGTGTAGTACAGATCGTATTAAATCATTACGATCGTATACGTTATGGTTCGCTTGATATATTTCCGAATGATCCACGCGGACAGATCAATTCGATCGATGACTTCAGTCCGATCTACATTCCGAAAAAAGGCGCCACCGTTGAGATCACGCGCGAAAGTTATTATCATTATCGCCGCATCATTGAGGCGTATGAACACAATGAAGTGACCTTCGACAAACAAGGCAGGCCATATATTGACGGCAAGCTGTTGACACAATATACCTTCAAGCAGAATTATTACTGGCTGATGGGTGATAACCGCCATCGCTCTTATGATTCGCGCTATTGGGGTTATGTGCCGGAGGACCATATTGTAGGCAAACCCGTATTGATCTGGTTCAGCTGGGATACTACCAAGCCATTAGGTCAGCGCATCGGAAGTATTCGCTGGAGTCGGATGATGCATACACTGTAATATCATGCACAGGATACTCATTTCATCGGTGTTGGTATTGTGCCTTGCTGCATGCAAGGAAAATACTGCAGACACCAAAACAGCATTACCGCCAGCTGACACGCAAAGCGCGCAAACAATTCAGGAAGAAGACACCACTGTAGCCACTGTTCAAAAGAACGGATCTCAGGAAATGTATAACGAGCGATTTCGTTTTTATTGCACCATTCCTGCCACGTATACGGTTTCAGATAAAAGCAACAATGGCGATGGGTATTACATTCAATGCGGAGACGCCGGTACAGATATTCGCGTATACGGCGAATCGCTGACAGACAATCCCTTAGCTGCAGAGCTGGCATTAAAGGGTTGCGAACGCACCGAAAAATTTCGTTTCGCCAATGGCTATCCCGGATTACTGTGTTTTCAATCCGGAGATCGGTATTATTATTACGATACACCCAATACGCGCATCACTTTATATGTGCATGCAGATGCCAGATGGTTTGAGCGGAATGAGGCCACCATTTTGCAGATCGCACAAAGTATACGTACCGAATAATTATTTTCCTGCGTCTCTGGCTCCGGCGTAGAGATAATACATGATCTTTTGTTCCGAAGAATCAGCCAGTGATACTTTTTCAGCCATGATCGGGTATATATTTTGCCATTCGGCCAGGGTATATTGTCCGGGCATTTGGAGTTCATGACAAGTAGCACAATACAGTGGATACAATGTTTTGCCGTCTTCAAGATCCTGAACCGTGACCGCTGTGGTAAATTTCTCAGAGGCCCAGGCTGCCTGGTCGGTTGCCGGTGCATATAATCCGGGAGCGCATTGCACTAATAGTGTAGCGAAGCTTGCCATACCTATTATGGCTGCCGCAGTGGTTTTTGAAAAAGATAAATGCTTCATGTGTTACGCGAAACTACGCATTAAATATATGTCTATACAGTAAACATACAGAAAAATCTCCTTTTCCCCCTACCCTATTAAATATCCGCTTACAATTATCTTTACAGCATGCAGGTTACTTTTATTAGCATCGGAAAAACGCAGGAGGCCGTTTATCTGGAGCCTTGTTTGATGTATGCGAAGCGTATTGGTCGATATACCACATTTCAATGG
>JAYRVB010000456.1:0-2314 GCA_041918775.1 Chitinophagales bacterium | reverse complement strand
GATGCACAAACGACTAATCTTATTTGTTTTCATACATTAATTTATTTCCGATGAAAAATACGGCGAGCTATTTTATGAGTGTGATCGTATTCCTCTTAATGACTTCCTGTGGTCCCAACGATACTAAATGGCAATCGATTGGTCCTTTTTCCGGGACAGGTATCGGGGATTTTCTTCCATGCGCGGGGCGAATTGACGCCATGGCATTTTCAGAAAACTTTAACGGCGAAGCCACTTCTGCCATGTACATCGCAGGACCGGGCATGGGTATATGGCGATCCACTGATTTCCTTTCAGATAATCCCTGCTGGGTGCCGCTCACAGACCACATTACGCATTATGCCAACCCTTTATTCACGGGGCCTGCATATGATTTGGATTTCCGGCAGGACATCAATAATATTCTTTCTTTGGCGGTGGACCCAACCTACCCGAGACGGATATATGCAGGTACTGCCTCATGCCATTCAGTGATTTTAAGATCAGAAGATGGCGGCAATAAATGGTCTGTTATAAACCGATCGGCCTTTGACAATCATGTAGGCGCCACAAAACTATTTGTTGACCCTACCGGTCACTTATATGTAGCAGGGGCCGGGGGTTTGTGGCTACAAACCACTCCAGCCGGTAATGCTTTTACCAATCTTGCAACGCAAGGAATCAATCCGCCAATGGGTAATGTCGAATTTCATGATGCGGTATACATTGCAGCCGGAAATGAAAGATCAGCAGTCATATACGTTGCCATCATTGACAGAAACTCAGCAACCCGGGATAGATCAGGAATCTGGTCATATAGCGATGGGATATGGACTCAGATGGATATCAACATGCTGAACATACAGGGTTTGCCCTTCTTCAAAGCGGATATTAACAGGATCAAAATGCATTACAGGCAGGGTGTCGGAGTTGTTGCCGCTCTTGCATCGGATAATGGGGCTCTGCGGGATCTGCAAGGCTCATTCTTAAATGTATTCAAACTTCATCGCCAAATCCTTGGCGGGAGCTTGAGTTGGGAACCGCAATGGTCATCTCCGACGCTGTATATTAATACACAGGCACACGTAAATGATTTAGGTACCTGTATAGATCATAATGGAATCATTTACAGTGGAGGCGTAGGGCTGTATCAGTCGGATGGAAATGGGGGAGTGGTGCATTGTAAACCCGCCATTGCAGATGGAAAACATAACTATCATGTTGATGAACATATGGTCTTAGAGTATAAAAACATGATGTATATGGCAACGGATGGTGGCCTGTTTCGCTTTCCTGTGCCCGATAATCCTCAAACTGGCTTTCATCATTTTGAATCGCTCAACTCCAGCTCCCTGCGAAATTTTCTTACGACCAGTGTTGACAGGGATAAAATTGTAGGGGATCATTTTACTGGAAATCATGATAATGGGCTTGTCCATGTAACCTGCCGGCAGGACTGCGAATTCGTCAGCACTAGCAATGAAGATGAGATGTTTCGATTCGCACCTAATCGTGCCCGTGAGAAAAATAAAGCCATTGCCTATTCTTTCGTTCCATCTTGGGGATTTTACAAATCTACAGATCGAGGTCAATCTTTCATCAATACCAATCAACCAGTAACATTGGGTAACGGCATGTATTGTTTTCACCAGACCACGAAGGGTAGAATGTTATTGAATGTCACCATTCCGAAAACAGTCAATGGGATAATCAGAGACATAAATACTGTGTATGAGACCAGGAGTGACTGGACAGATACACCCAAAGATATTTTAGATCAAACCCTGATCAACGATGGGCCACCAACGGCGATGTGTTATTCAGGAGAAAATATTTTAATTGCAGCCAACAGAAAAATTTATCTATCAACTGATGATGGAATGACCTGGAAAATGGTATGGAGCAGTAATGCAAAAATTGTCGACATGTTCTCTGATCCTTCAAACCTGGATGAAATTTATTTTGCAACCGATCTTCAATGGCAGGCAGGTTCGGTATTTCATGCTACCATTGTTGATGCCCCTGCGCTGTCTTTAACAAATGTGACAACACTTACAGGAAACTTACCCGGAGAAGTCAATCATTTGGCTTTATTGACCAATGGAGAAGGAATGGCCCCTGATTTATATGTTACACTTAACAATACTCAAACGATTTGGGGATTAGGCGGACCCGGTGTATATGAAACTCAGGATCTAGATGGAAATAATACAAATTGGACGAAGGTCGGAAAGGGCTTGCCTGATGCAAAGGCCACTGATCTTCAGATTACCTCTACAGGACCCGGAAAAGGTATTTTAATGGTTGCCCTTTGGGGGCGTGGTGCATGGGAAAT
>JAYRVB010000455.1:0-2947 GCA_041918775.1 Chitinophagales bacterium | reverse complement strand
GATATCGTGTTTAATTTCAAACAACGTCGTACTGATTTTGAATTATTACAGGCGCGCACAAATGTGGTAAAAGAAAACAATGGGACAGTGTATATTGGCACTTCACGTGGTTTATATTCTTACAGCAACAACACATTGCAATACTGGGGTGCAGTGAACAAAGCATTTACCTATCCGGTACGTGACCTCACTTTTGACCGAAACACCGGTCGTGTTTACCTGGCCACAATGAATGGTCTTCTGGTATTTAACAATGGGGTGCTGGAAAAACAATTTTCCACGATGAATGGATTGCCCAATAGCGATTGCAATGCGGTGTTTGTGGATGACAAAAACACACTTTGGGCCGCATTTGGCAATAAGATCGTGTCACTCCGCAGAACGGGCGACAATTATACGATCAAAAATTTTAGTCACCTGCTAAAGATCATCGCCACACGTATCACAGATATTGAAAGTTATAAGGGCAGGATGTACATCAGTACTGAAACCGGCCTGATCAGTTTTGATCCAACCGCTAAAAATGTTTTCACCACACCTCCGCTGCTTCAATTTGGGGAATTATCGGTAAACAACCGACGGGTAGATATCAATGAATTGCAGGATCTGAAACATGGTGAAAATGACATATCCATTTCCTATACCGGCACGAGCTATCTAAGCGGCAACAGTATCACTTATAGTTATTACTTAAGTGGATATGATGCTGAGTGGCATAGCACTACTGAAAGAAATATTCAATACAAATCTTTGCCTTCCGGTAACTATCGCTTTCTGGTAAAAGCAACAAATGCTGCCGGCATCACGAGCGAGGTGCAGGCTATTCCTATATTTATTCGCAAGCCCGTTTGGAAGGAATGGTGGTTCATGGGTATCACCCTGTTATGGATATCCGGCATGCTGGCGATCGTGTGGCGCATCAGGTTAAGGAGCTTAAAGCGCAATTTCGCTCAGGAACAACGCACCATTCGACTGGAGAAGGAAAAAGCTGAATCGGACCGATTGATCAGCGAGCTCAATCAGCAGGCCTTCAGGCAGCAAATGAATCCTCATTTTATCTTTAATGCCCTGAATACTATTAAAGGGTATTACGCAGAAAACAATATTAAAGAAGCCAGTGAATACATATCTAAATTCAGCAGGCTATTGCGCACCATCCTGGAAAACAGCGAACAGGTTATTCCATTAGAAAAGGAGATTACGGCGCTCACATTATATATGGATCTGGCTGCTATGCGTTATGAACACAAATTTGATTATAGCATTCAGGTTGACAGCGGTTTGCATATCCACGATGTGGCCATCCCGCCCATGTTGATACAGCCATTTGTGGAAAATGCTATCGTGCATGGCATCGCGCCTTTGATGTATAAAGGTCATATCCAAATTCTGTTCAGTGCACAAAACGACCGACTGATATGTGTGATCCGGGATAATGGTATCGGGCGTTCCGCAGCAGCAGGGAAAACCCGTTTAAAGGAACACACTTCAAAAGCCACCCTGCTGATCACTGAATATTTACGGGCACTCAATACCAGAAATAAATCGGAAGCCTTTACACTGGGTATCCGTGATCAATTTGACGATGACGGAAAACCGATCGGCACCGAGGTGGAGATCAGTATGCCACTCATGTTCATGTAAACGAAACCACTATGCTAAAAACCATTATCATCGACGACGAATCACGCGCACGCTCAGCCTTAAAACAGGAGATACAACTCAATTGTCCTGAAGTGGAGATCATTGGAGAGGCCGATAGTATCGCCACAGCCGTGCCATTGATCAAAAAATTATCCCCTGATCTGATCTTTCTTGATATACAATTATCAGACGGTCTTGGCTTTACCATACTCGAGCAGGCAGATGATCAGGATTATGCGATCATTTTTACTACAGCTTATTCAGAATATGCGCTTAAAGCATTTAAAACCAGTGCAATTGATTATTTACTGAAACCAATCGATAGTACTGAACTGATACAGGCGGTAGAAAAAACCATGATCGCCATTAAAGATAAAACACAGACCGATCGATCAGTTCAGGGAATAAATAAAGACCTGCAGCAATTGCAACAAAAGAAGATCATTCTACATACGTCGGAGGGATTACATGTGATACAGATCGCCGACATCATCAGGTGTAACTCTTACGGCAATTATAGTTTCGTATTCCTCAGAGACGGATCAAAGATCCTGCTTGCTAAAATTCTTAAAGAGATCGAAGAAAGTCTGGAAGGATTTGGTTTTGACAGAGTGCATCATTCCCACCTCATCAATATGAATCACGTGAAGTCGTTTCGCAATAAAGAAGGAGGGATAGTGGTGATGTCGGATATGAGTGAGGTGCCGGTGAGCATGCGCAAAAAAAGTGCCTTTCTCGACCACCTCAATGCCATAAACGGCGCGTCGTAGGTACAAAAAAAAGCGGTTCGCATCTGCCAACCGCTTCTACACACTTATTAACGAACGATATTATTTCGCAGCCTTTTCGTCAGGAACGAAAAAGGTGATCTCTGAAACAAAACGATTATCCAGCACATTCAATCTTTCTGCCGCACCGGCACTGAGTTTGATCAGCACTTTTTCCTGCACTTCGCTTTCGCTGAGTGTACCGATTACTTTGGCATAAATGGTGCGATTATTCATCAGGTTACGCACTTTCACCACTGATCCGATAGGAGCAGAATTGTGTAATGCATAATATCTGTCGGATGCAGGTTCTATGCCTGTGCTTTCAATCCATGTAGCGACACCTTTTTCCGACATGGCAATATTTTCTCCATTGAGGTAGCTGCCATAGATCTGTGCAAAACTGGCATTTTTATCTACAGGTGCAGAAGCTTCTGCAGTGCTTAGATCAGTGGTGGCTAATTGTGCTTCCGTATTGGTAGCCGGTGTTTCAGTAGTTACTGTTTCGCTTGCATCAACTTTGTTCAATTCCACCG
>JAYRVB010000454.1:0-2233 GCA_041918775.1 Chitinophagales bacterium | reverse complement strand
GATTCCTCTTTCAATGGCTGTGGGGCATGCTTCGGATAAATGCAG
Organism: Chitinophagales bacterium; assembly: GCA_041918775.1. Taxonomy (GTDB): domain Bacteria; phylum Bacteroidota; class Bacteroidia; order Chitinophagales; family BACL12; genus UBA7236. Next base: position 2,188 of record JAYRVB010000454.1, on the reverse strand, counting down.
GACGAACCAAGGAATAAAAGTTTTTCCACACCGGTGAGAAAAGAAGCATGGATGACATTGGCTTCAATCATCAGGTTGTCATACAGGAACTCTGCGCGATATTGATTGTTGGCCAGTATCCCGCCGACTTTGGCTGCTGCAAGGAATACATAAGCAGGCCGCTCGCGCTCAAAAAAAGTAATGACCTGATCCTGGAATCGAAGGTCGAGTTCGGCGGAGGATCTGCCGATGATATTGGTATACCCACTCGCTATGAGTTTACGGTAGATCGCTGATCCAACCATGCCGGTATGGCCGGCGATGTAGATTTTAGAAGATGGATGCACTTGTGAGAGCGTGAGAACGTGAGAGCGTGAGAGTTTACCTGGAAGCCATAAGCTTCCTTTCAATGATTTCCTTATTGGATACAGTTCCTATATATGGATTTTAAGCTAAATGCTTAAAATGCCCCATGAGGAAGTTTACTCATATTCGTTAGTGATATCAAATCCTTCACGCTTGAGTAAGGCGATGCGATGGAACAAGCCGATATCGGAAAGCACCATCTCTTTGCACAGGGAGGATACATCATGTTTAGGAATCCAATCAAGTTTCTCCCTGGCTTTGGTGGCATCGCCGACGAGCAGGTCTACTTCTGTCGGTCGGTAATAATTTTTGTCGACGCGCACCAGGACATTACCTGCTGTGAGATGGCAAGGCTGCCCGGTAACATGGACATAAAGATCTTCATCAATGAACCCAATGGATCCGGTTTCATCGGCACCGTTGCCATTGAAAATAATCTCTATGCCTATTTCACTAAAGGCCATGCGGATAAAATCACGAACGGAGGTGGTCACACCGGTGGCGATGACCCAGTCCTCGGCCGTATGATGTTGCAGGATTTTCCACATCACTTCCACATAGTCTTTCGCATGACCCCAGTCTCTCTTTGCATCGAGGTTGCCCACATAGAGGACATCCTGCATCCCCAATGCAATCTTGGCCACAGCGCGCGTGATTTTGCGGGTGACAAATGTTTCACCACGCATCGGGCTTTCGTGATTAAACAAGATGCCATTGCAGGCAAACATATTATAGGCTTCACGGTAATTGACTGTAATCCAGTATGCATATAACTTAGCTACACCATAAGGTGAGCGTGGATAAAAGGGAGTCTTTTCCGTTTGTGGTATCTCCTGGACTTTGCCATACAACTCAGATGTAGAAGCTTGATAAATTCTTGTCTTCTCTGTAAGTCCGAGCAATCTGACTGCTTCAAGAATCCGCAAGGTCCCTACGCCATCCACATCGGCAGAATATTCAGGTTCTTCGAAACTCACCTTGACATGGGACATGGCGCCGAGATTATAGATTTCATCTGGTTGGACTTCCTGGATGATGCGAATGATATTAGTAGCATCCGTCAGGTCTCCGTAGTGCAGGATGAAATTGCGGTTATCAACGTGGGGATCCTGGTAAAGATGATCAATACGTGAGGTATTGAAGAGTGAACTTCTCCGCTTGATGCCGTGGACGATGTATCCTTTCTTGAGCAAAAATTCAGAGAGGTACGCACCATCCTGGCCGGTGACCCCTGTAATCAATGCTTTCTTCATACTACGGTATTAGGTTTGCGTACAAATTGAATCAATTTCCTGATTGGTTTCAAGATGGTGGTAAAAAAATATGGACGCAACTGATTGACACGCCATGCTTCGCGGTCTTCCAGATTGGCCTTGATGCGGTTACTGATGGAGGCGTTGCTCATACCCCCTGCTCTCATCCTGACAATGACCTGAGGCAGATAACTCACCGTGACCTTTCCTTTGTGGAGGAATCGTAACATGAGTTCATAATCTGCTGCTGATCGCAAGCTGATATTGAAGGCACCAAGATGTTCATACACATGGCGCCGAACAAAAAAAGTGGGGTGCGGAGGCATCCAGCCAAAAAGAAATTTTCGTTGCTGATACTTACCAGCTATCCATGTCCTGACTATTTTCTGTGTCTGTTCCGGATGCACGTACACGAGATCGGCATACAAGGTATCTGACTTTGCTGAGATCATCTTCTCTACGACCTTGCTGATCACATCATTTGACACATAAAAATCATCTGAGTTGAGCATTCCTATTATATCCCCGGCTGAAGAGTTGATACCTTTATTCATGGCATCATAAATGCCTTTGTCCTTTTCAGAAATAAT
>JAYRVB010000453.1:0-12023 GCA_041918775.1 Chitinophagales bacterium | reverse complement strand
CACGCTGTCGCATTACAAAATTGGGTATTATGGAAAATCAAAGACTATTATGATCCGGATTACAAACCGTTGATATTCAACATAGGCACTTTACAGTCATTTATGGGCGGTTCTTCGATACATTTGATGAGCCCCGCCACACGTAATGATCAGGTGGAATTAGGCCTGCCTGACCCGGGTTTTACCTGCACATCAGAAGATGATGAGGCCGAAAACTATTATGTCAGAAGAACCACTTACTACATCATGCAACTGCTAAATACCATCCATGCCAAAGATTTGCAGTATGCAAAGACTTTCGTAGGGCTGTATATGTTAAACAACAACCTTCCTCCAACCACATTTATTGAACTAGATGCATCCGGTGTGCCCGACAATGTAATTGTGTTTTATACCAATATTAAACAAACAAACCAAAGGTTTTCTATTGATCCGGGCGATCTGATTCTATCCATACCGGGTGCAATAAGTATTTCTTTGGATCCGGCTACTATTTATGCGCTTAATCCCTTTCAATTAAATTCCACATCAGGGAAAAACGCGATGTATACAGAAACACTCATCAACGATGCGTATGGATGCATGCCTGGCATAAATGCTCCATACCCATTTGAAATCACCGGAACCTACACCAATGTAAGCGGAATAGCTTGTCCTCCGGGGTTTAGTCCACCACCGGGTGGAGTATGCGTTACCGTGCCTGCAACTTCTGCCGGGTATTTTGTTGTGCCCATTGTTGTATTAGACAAATTAGGAAAACCAAATGATGTATTTGCCATTTATCCTAATCCGGCAGCTTCGCAATTCTATGTGCAATATCAAAACAAGGCGGTTGCGGAAATCAATAAGGTATCCGTTGCGTTGTACTCCATGGAAGGCAATCTGATTCGGAACTTTAATACACATGTCGGAGAGGCCATTGATGTGTCTGAGCTTCCTGTAGGGCCTTATACAGTTATTATTTCGGCGGATGGGTTGGATCCGGAAACGGAGATACTTATTCGTATGCAGTAATTAAAAACGCATTTAATAGGAGCGGTCGAATTTGGTACTTCGGCCGCTTCTTACTTTAACTTATAACTTAAATTCATTGATATTTGTGCGCTAGAAAGAGCATAAACTATTGTTAAAATAAAAAAACTATTGTACATCAAAAAAATTCAATGAAGGTCTAACCATGATAAATATCATGTATCCTGATCAAACCCATACAAGTTTCCCCTTCCACCACCGGCAATACCGATAATTGAGAACTGCGGTTTTCCATTAAGTCAACTGCTTCTTTTAGCGTTGCATGCACAGACACTTTGATCGGGTTCCGCGTCATGATGGCACTTACAGATAAACTACTCATATCCGCATCGCGCAGCAGACTTCTGCGCACATCTCCATCGGTAACCAAACCTACAAGGCGCTGCTGGTCATCTACCACGCAAGCTGCGCCCAGGTTGTATTTGGTCATTGCAAGAATAAGTTCCCTGAAACTGCTTAACTCCGACACATGTGCAATTAGCGGGTATTCATGCATGACATCTTCCACCTTCAACATCAAATTTTTTCCAAGCTGTCCACCGGGATGAAACCTGGCAAAATCTTTCTCGGTAAATCCGCGTGCATGCATCAAGGCTACGGCTAATGCGTCACCTAAGGCAAGGGCTACAGTAGTTGAAGCCGTAGGTGCCAGATTCAATGCATCTGCTTCCTTGTCGACCGTTCCATCTAATACATATGTAGCGCCGCGGGCTATGGGACTATTCAGATTACCGACAATTGCGATCACCGGGCTTTTTGCTTCAATAAAAAAGGGTATGAGCCGCAACATTTCTGCGGTAGTGCCACTTTTAGAGATCATCAATACCGGGTCCCCATCTGCATACACACCAAGATCGCCATGTGCTGCTTCTGCAGCGTGCAAAAAAACTGCAGGAGTACCCGTGCTGCATAAGGTAGCCGTGATCTTTTGCGCAACCGCACCGGATTTGCCAATTCCACAGATCACTACCTTGCCTTTCGTCTGTAGAATTGCCTCTACTGCCTGATCGAATGCATCATTTAAATGATCCATCGTTCTGCGAATCTGTTCAGATTCAAATAATAGAACATTTTTGGCAATATGGAGATGTGACATAGAGGCACCCGATTGAAGGTTCTACAAAACTACGAACTACAGATCGATTATTGTATGATCTAAGTCAATGAAACAACGTCCAAGGTATAAATACAAACATTGCCATGATCGTCCTACACCGCGGGCTTCCAACCAGACCAGAACATCAGGTGCAAAATACAAAGGAGTCAGTTACATCCAGAACCGCATCACCAAAGGCATGCAATGCGGTAAACTGTCAGAATTTTTTACCCTCGATATCCTTATATAGGTCTTCTCTGGAAAGCTGACGAAAATACTGATACGTGATGGCCAAACCTTCCTTGCGCTGCACTTTAGGTTCCCATTGCAAGATTTCTATGGCGCGGGAAATATCCGGTTGTCTTTGCTTTGGATCATCAACCGGAAGTGGATGATGTATCACTTTTTGTGAAGTACCTGTGAGCCTTATGATCTCCTCCGCAAATTCATTGATGGTGATCTCATCCGGATTACCAAGATTTACCGGTAGCGCATAATCGCTCATGAGCAGGCGATAAATCCCCTCGATCAGATCGCCGACATAGCAGAAGGAGCGCGTTTGTGTACCGTCGCCGAATACGGTGAGGTCTTCACCTCGCAATGCCTGACCAATAAAAGCCGGTAACACGCGACCATCGTTGAGGCGCATGCGTGGGCCATAGGTATTGAATATTCTGGCGATACGTGTTTCAAGTCCATGATACGTGTGGTAGGCCATGGTGATAGCTTCCTGAAATCGCTTCGCTTCATCATATACCCCTCTTGGGCCAACGGGATTTACATTCCCCCAATAATCCTCGTTCTGCGGATGCACAAGTGGATCGCCATATACTTCGCTGGTAGACGCTACCAGAATACGCGCGTTCTTCGCTTTAGCCAGTCCCAATAAATTATGCGTTCCAAGTGAACCCACTTTGAGGGTTTGAATGGGAATGCGTAAATAATCTATTGGTGAAGCAGGCGATGCAAAATGTAAAATATAATCGAGCTCACCTTTTACATGCACGAACTGCGAAACATCATGGTGATAATATTCGAAATCTTCACGACCAAACAGATGCTCAATATTGCGCTTATCCCCGGTGATCAGATTATCCATAGCGATCACCTGCATACCTTCGGCAATAAACCGGTCACATAAATGCGATCCGAGAAATCCGGCAGCGCCGGTGATGAGGATGCGTTTTTTGGAATTTAGAACCATGATGGGTAAAGATAGGGGTTGGGGGTTGTATGTTGTAGGTTGGGGGTTGTAGGTTGGGGGTTGTAGGTTGGGGGTTGTATGTTGTAGGTAGTAGGTTGGGGGTTGGGGGTTGTTTGTTGAGGGTTGGGGGTTGTTTGTTGGGGGTTGGGGGTTGTTTGTTGGGGGTTGGGGGTTGTTTGTTGGGGGTTGGGGGTTGTTTGTTGGGGGTTGTTTGTTTAAGGGTTGGGCAAATTATTTATGGGTTGGGCCTTTTCTGGAAGTTTTGATGAGGTATTGAATGAGTTTTTGAATTTTAGAGGAAATTGCTACCGTACTATTAAATAAAGAATCGAACTGTTCCTTGTCAAGCCAATTTCTATCCCTGCATCTATATATTTGTGACTGTAATTCACCTGCGCTTCCCTTTGCAATCCGAAGAAATTGAATGAATTCATTGGTGCCGCCCCGGGCAAATCCTTCGGCGATGTTATCCATGATCGAACCAGAAGACCCGCGCATCTGCCATCTGAGTTTAGGATCCTGATTGAATTTATGATCTGTTGTAATCACATAAATACTATGTGCGATCTTTCGGGACTCCTTCCACACTTCCATCTCTTCAAACTGCTTAAATGCGCCCATTATAAATGTAATTTATTTAAACTCAAACAACACAAATTCTCAAAACAACATCATATAAATAATTACAAACTCAATCAACAACCCCCTACCTTCAACAAATAACATATAACCCTCAACCCCAACCCTCAACCTTCAACATTCAACCTACAACATACAACCCCCAACCTACAACCCCCAACCTTCAACCTACAACCTCCCGATACTATAATACACAAACCCCGCCTCCTTCATCTCATCCACATCAAACACATTCCTTCCATCAAATATCACCGGCGATTTAAGTGCTGATTTTAAAGCTTCTACATCGGGTGTTCTGAATACACTCCATTCGGTTACGATCAATAGCGCATCAGCTCCGTTTAAAGCTTCATACTGGTTTTTAGCGTAGGTAATGCGATCCCCTATTTCTTTTTGCACATTTGGCATAGCTTCAGGATCAAATGCACATATGCTTGCGCCGGCTGCCAATAATTTTTCGATCAGATATAATGCAGGTGCTTCCCGAATATCATCGGTATTTGGTTTGAATGCAAGTCCCCACAACGCGAATCGCCTGCCACTGATATCGCCATTGAAATGCTTCATTATTTTGTCGGCAAGTATCACACGTTGTTTTTCATTTACGGTCATTACTGACTGCAGTATACGAAAATCATAACCCGATGCACCGGCCATTTGATTCAACGCCTTAACATCTTTTGGAAAGCAACTACCACCATAACCAACACCCGGAAATAAAAATCTTTTTCCAATGCGTGAATCTGATCCAATTCCTTTGCGAACCATGTCCACATCAGCCCCTAACAACTCACACAAATTGGCGATTTCATTCATGAAAGTGATCTTCGTAGCCAGAAAAGCATTTGCGGCATATTTTGTGAGCTCTGCGCTTCGTTCATCCATAAAAATTACCGGATTACCCTGACGAACAAATGGAGCATATAATTTACCCAACATTTCTTTTGCGCGTTCACTTTCTGTGCCGATCACCACGCGCTCGGGTTTCATAAAATCTTCCACAGCCATCCCTTCGCGCAGAAATTCCGGATTGGATACCACATCAAATTCGGCGCGACAATTTTTCGCGATCAGCGTGCGTACTTTTTCAGCAGTACCTACAGGTACTGTACTTTTGTCTATGATGATCTTGTATTCGGTGATGATCTTACCCAGGTCTTCAGCAACGCGCAACACATGGCTCAGATCTGCACTTCCGTCCTCATTGGGCGGAGTGGGCAGCGCAAGAAATACGATATCGGTTTGAGATACGGCTTCATGCGTATTGGTTGTAAAAGTGAGATTACCCTGACGGATATTGCGATGGAAGATCGCTTCCAGTCCCGGCTCATAAATAGGAATTTCGCCATTCTGCATGCGTGCAACTTTGGCGGCATCGATGTCTACACAAATTACCTGATTACCGGTTTCAGCAAAACAGGTGCCGGTAACAAGGCCTACATAGCCCGTTCCGATCACAGAGATCTTCATGGAACAAAATTACAAAAACCTCACTCCCCGCGAAAGGCAGCGCCAAAGCCTCTACAGGGTCATACCTGGCTTTCAGACTTCATTTTTTCCGCATTCTCCGCTACTTGCAGGGCATTGATCACTTCGTCGAGTTCGCCATTCATAATATCGGGGAGGTTGTAAAGGGTGAGATTGATGCGATGATCGGTAACCCGGCTTTGCGGGAAGTTATAGGTGCGGATCTTCGCCGAGCGATCGCCTGTGCTCACCAGGGTTTTGCGTTGCTTCGAAATTTTATCCAGATGCTCGTTGTAGAACTTTTCATAGATACGTGTGCGCAACACCTTCATCGCCTTTTCCCGGTTCTTGATCTGTGAGCGCTCATCCTGACACTCAGCAACGATGCCTGTTGGAATATGCGTCATACGCACGGCACTTTCGGTGCGGTTTACGTGCTGACCACCAGCGCCACTCGCGCGAAATACATCCACTTTGATATCGGCTGTGTTGATCTCTACATCAAATTCTTCCGCCTCCGGCAATACGGCTACCGTAGCGGCACTCGTATGCACTCGTCCCTGTGATTCTGTTTCAGGCACACGCTGTACGCGATGCACGCCACTTTCGTACTTCAGACGACCATACACATTTTCTCCGGTTACCTCAAGCACTACTTCTTTGAAGCCGCCCATATCACTGGCGTTTTCATTCATGACCTCCACCCGCCAACCCTGTTTATTGCAATACCGGGTATACATTTCGCACAGGTCACCGGCAAATAAAGCCGCTTCATCACCACCTGTTCCGGCACGCACTTCAATGATCGCATTTTTTTCATCCTCAGGATCTTTCGGGATCAACAACTGACGAATTTCTTCTTCGAGGGCTGTCTTGCGCGCTTCATATCCATACACTTCCTCCTTGGCCATCTCGCGTAATTCATCATCCTTCTCAGTTTGCAAAATCCGCTTACTATCCTCGAGGTTGGATAATACCAATTGATAATTGGCATAGGCCTGCACAACAGGCTCCATATCGCGATAACTTTTATTCAGCGATTTGAACCGTTTCATATCTGCAATGATCGCAGGATCACTGAGTTGTTCCTGTATATTGAGCCAACGTTCTTTGATCGCTTGTAATTTACCCGTAAGATCGAGTTGATCGTTCATTGCTGCAAAAATAAACAATCCTGTTGCGAAAGCCTGCTATCGAAGCAGATACACCTGAATTTCGTTGCCGTTTCCGGAATACACATATTGCGGCTGCACTTCCATTTGCGTTTCTATATTGACGATCGGGAGTATGGTGTTCTGGCCGGTAAATACATCGAGCAATCGCAGCCCCTGCGCATCATGCAACAATACCGAACTCCCGAGCATATCGAGCGGTTGCGCAGGCAGATCCAGTTGCATGCCCAAGGTGGCAAAAGCATCGAATACACATAATTGACCTGATGTAGTGTATACATACAACTGGTCAGCATGACTCTGCATCCAAAGGGGTGTTTGTTGCTCGGTGAATAATTGATACCAGGGCTCTGATATGGCGATCTGATTCCCATTCTCATCGAGTCGTACGATACGCTGAGATAGATCATCGAACATCCAGAAATGATCACCACCACTTGCCCTGCATAAAATAGATGGTCGATACACACGACCATTCAAATTACTCAATCGCAATGCGGCAATTTCAGCTAGCATTTTATCAAGGATCACCAAAACCTGTTGGTCAGCATAAAACACCAGTGTTTTCAAGGGATTTCCGGCATCTACCATAGTGGGGGTGCCATAGCGTACATTGCTGTAGGTGACTTTATTCAATCCGGTCAGTTGCTGACGGATGATCTCATGGTTGGGTGTTATCGTGTATATATTATTATATACATCCGTAGTAAAAAAAGTATGTGGTTGCACCACCTTCGTATATAAAGAATCTGTAGCGCCTACTTGCAGGCAACTCAACATGATCCATATATACAGATTATACTTCAAAATATTTTATGCTGCATGTATGTCCATCGAATTCCGCATAACTAAAATATTTCACCCAATCACCCAGATTAATAAACGTTGATCGTTCACCAATAGGTATTTCCAATACGATATGTCGATGTCCGAATAAAAAATAATCTACGTGCTGCTGCTTCAGCACCTCTTTCGCATAGATCACCTGCCATTCTTTATCTTCCCCCAGATACTGCTCTACTTCGTTCATGATGCGGCTATTATAACTAAAATATCGTGCCAGTTTAAAAGCCAGATACGGATGCAATAGGCTGTATAAAAATTGTGCAAGCCTGCTGCTGAACACTTTCTTCATGAATTTAAATCCTTTGTCGCCCGGGCCGATCCCATCACCGTGACCCACAAAAAATTTTTTTCCATTTGCTTCAAACTGTATACTATCGTGGTGCACCGGTATGTTCAGCTCCTGCTCAAAATACCCAAACATCCACAGATCGTGATTACCCGTAAAAATATGTATCTCTATACCGCTATCGCGCAACTCGGCAAGTTTGCCTAACAGGCGCACGTACCCACGTGGAACCACATGCGCATACTCATACCAAAAATCAAACAGATCACCTACCAGATAAATTTGTCGGGCATCGTGCTGAATGCTGTCGAGCCAGCGCACTACTTTCTTTTCCCGTTCGAGGCTTGATGCGTGATCAGGAATACCTAAATGAAAATCTGATGCGAAGTAGATCTTATTTCTCTCCATTCCATCCGGCCACCGGCCAGTTATCGATCAGGAACACATACACTTCCCGTGGCCCGTGCGCGCCTAAAACGAGTGTTTTTTCAATATCAGCGGTGCGGCTCGGACCGGTATTCAGATTCACCATGCTCGGAAAATTGCCATCATAACGTTTGCGGATAGCGGCAAATCCCTCATTGATATCGGCAACTAACTGCCTGGTGCTGGCGATCACGATATTCACCGGAGGAAAAACCGGCAAAGTTCTACCGGATGCCTGCCTGCTGCTGATCAAAATGCTGCCGGTACGCGCCACCAGTGTTTCACATTGCATGATGCTTACTTCCGCACCTGTAACCGGAGAATTCGTTTCATACGCAATAAACTGATGCCTGTCGAATAAGGCATGTAGTTCCGGTTCCGGACATAATAAATTCTTCCATTGCTTGTGCTCCACCAGCTCTTTCAGGGTATCCACACATTCCTTCTCCGATTCGCAAAACACGAATTGCCCATTTACAGCCGTAAACTCTGTGGCAAATATGATCTCCAACGGTTCATCAGGCACATTGTAGTAACTATCGTTGGACTCCAGGTTCGGATAAGGCTGACGCGTTTGGTGCAATAATGCTCCGCGCACATTGCTCAGCATTTTTTCTTTGGAAGAGAGTATTTTGGCCATTGCACACCGGTTTAGGCAAAGTTAAGAAAAACTTTAATTGGAATGGGTTTGGCATGTGAGGCGCTAAATACATTGGAACATTGATGACGCAGATGAGGCTGATTAGCGCGGATAGTAAACAAGCCTGATTCTAAATATTTTCATGATAAAATGCCTGAAACAATATCAGTTGCAATAGCACGTAGATTAATTTACATGTATGAAGTAGAACAATATAATTGACCATAGCAAAGCTAAGCATCTAGAGTTTTGAGCAATTAGTATGCTGTATAGTGCTGTGAATCGGGGAGAAGATGAGATGACGGGTTTATACAATACTGAATTTTATAACCCTATCCTGCGTTTGTCCTAATTTGTCAATTACAAACCCTTAATTTGGAATTTGGAATGGGTTTCAATATATTTGATTAACCTTAAAAAAACAGTTCAATTGTAAATTATTCCATTTTGCGGATATGTGCGGATCCGGAGTTACCTGAATCCCACAGTATTGATTACATTAACGGTTTACACACAAATATCTTAGTATGAAGCAGTTAGCTATACTTTTGTGCTTTTTTCTGATTTGGCAGGTGGCATTCAGCCAGACAAATAATTTTGCACCTGTAGGCGCCAAATGGTGGTATTCATCACAGGAATTTTCACCAACGATAACGCCCTTAACAATAGAAAGCATTGGCGATACAATGATTGACGGGAAAGTATGCCGGATACTAGCTTACGATCCGATGCCAAATAGTGCGAGTTTTAATGAGCAATTGTATGTCTACTACGAAGGTGGTCGAGTTTACCAATATTTTTCATCTGAAGAAGCCTTTTTCTTGTTATATGATTTCACCTTAAGTGTTGGTGAAGGATATTGGTGTCATGTCTTAAATACGATTTCAGGCAACTTAGATTCACTTTACATTCAAGTTACAAATATTGAATTAATTTCAATCAACGGGCTTGAGCTGAAGCAACAATATATAGATATGGAAGGTCAATATGATTGGCTTGGGGTTAATATCGAACATATTGGAAACACCTGGATGTTTATTCCAATTTATGGCATTATAGACATAGTTCAAGGTCCATTACGGTGTTATGAAGATCCCGAATTTGGATTCTACTCAACCGGCGAAACAACTACATGCGATGAAATATTATCTGGCAATACAAATTTGACAGAGCAGGAAATTCAGGCTTATCCAAACCCATTTATAGATCATTTATCTATAAAAGTGCCAGATGCACAAGATATAGTTTCAGTACAATTACGATCCATTAATGGTGTGATGATGATAGACAATGGCAACTCGCTTGAAATAGATAATCTGACACAATTACCAAATGGGCCTTATGTGCTTCAATTGCATTTTGAAAACATGTGTCAATATTTTTTAATCCACAAATTATAGCCTTATGGAAACATTTACCTCAAAATTATTGCATTTTGGAATATTTTTTTCAATTGCCATCGCTTGTTCGACAGCGAGAGCCCAAAGTCTATGCCCATTGGATGGTGAGGGTGGTGAATTCGAAAACCTTCATATCACCAGTTGCATCGGCACAGCAACGTACCCTATTTCAGCAGAGGACTTTATGCCTGTTTCTTCAACTATTGTGAAGACTATTAAATTAAAATTTATCATCGTTCAGAACCCAAATATCGCATTTAATGGCAATTTTGAAAGCTCAGTTGAAATTGATATATTTTTTAGCGATGCGATAAATGATTGTAACAATCGATACTCTAACATTTCCACAGGAACATTCTGCGCATTACCAAATCCCAACGACATGCGAATTCAATTTAATCTATCTATTAAAGATTATTATTCGGATTTTACGGAAGATTATTGGGACAATCCTTCCTCAGGTGGCTATTCAGCTTGGTGTCCAGGAGGCGCTGCTTGGGATCTAGACCCTTTAATGAGTAGTCCAGAAGAATATTTGAATGTATTTTTTACTGAAGATGGTTGCAATATGTACGAATTACTATACGGCACTCCATGCACTGAGAGTCCTGCTAATATTTCATGTCAGAATTTCCAAGCTTTGTAAATTTTGATAAAAATTCTCGAGTGAATATGCGAGGTTTTTTTGCAAAGTACTATGACCTTAAGGTGAATGGGGATGTAAGCTTTCCAGGCACATATTGGGATGCCGAAGCAACTTCTTATGATGCCAATAATCGATACTGGTGGATTGTACAAACTTTAGGAAAATCCCTTGCACATGAACTTGGGCACTCGCTTAATTTAAGTCACATTTTTGGTTGTGATAATACACATGTGATGAATCCGGATGGAGAATATCCAAGAATTTATTTTAACGAAGACGAAATAGGAACAGCTAACAAAGCTTTGTACTTAAGCAGTGTGCGTAAATATGTTATGGACTGTCCAATTGATTATACCAATATTCTAACTATTACAGATGACGAGATATGGGAATATGACATAAAGCTTTACAGCGATGTAATCATTGAACCCGAAGCCTCATTAACCATAAAGTGCAAAGTAAGTATGCCGGAGGATGCGAGTATAAAGGTAAAAAATGGCGGAACATTAGTTCTTGATGAAGGACATATAACCAAATCGTGTGAAGGACTCTGGCAAGGAATCGAAGTATGGGGTGTTGGGAGCGGCACAGCACATCCGTATATAAACGATATTTATAGTAACGCATATCCAACAACATCAGCTGACCATGGAGTAGTATACATTAAAGACGGCTCAATAGTGGAATACGCGCGCAATGCAATCACCACAAGTAAATATGATGAACTGGAAAACCCAACCTATAGAGGCGGTATTGTGGTTGCACATGGTGCCATGTTTCTGAATTGTAAACGGAGTGTTGAATTTATGCAGTATGACTTTATTCCAGACTTTCTTCCAAACCAGGAGGATGATAATATTAGCGAATTCTATCGATGCAACTTTGAAGTGAATGATAATTATCCATGTGATGAAACTTTTAACACACACATCAGTATGTGGGATGTGGATGGTGTAGAATTTGTTGGTAATACATTTAAAGACTTGCGAGATGCCTGTACGAATAATGCAATGGGTATTTACAGTATTGATGCTACTTATTCAGTTGCAAGTGATTTATGTGGTGGAGCAATTCCTTGCGAAGCACATATTGGCAGTTTCGAAGGGCTATTTAAAGGTATAGTTGCGGAAAATTCCGTCGGCCGGCCATTGGATATAGTTGTTGGAGAT
>JAYRVB010000452.1:0-1930 GCA_041918775.1 Chitinophagales bacterium | reverse complement strand
GACAGATGTTTCAGGTGAAACGCGCAGCGCAACTACCTCCGTAAGTATTGGATATCACAGTTTACAATTGTCGGCCACGCCAAAGGCAAGCTATTCCAACACAGAAAAAGCATATCTGCGTCTACATACATCGAATTTAAATGGCACAGCGCTGGATGCCACAGGTATATTACAGATATATACTTTAGACGCGCCTAAAAAGTTACTCAGGCCGCGAAATTGGGCGCGGCCTGATGTGTATTTATATAGTGAAGAGGAATACCGTAAATACTTCCCGAAAGACGAATATGCAAACGAACTGGATCCACAAAGCTGGCAAAAACGCGCACTGGTTGCTCAACAAAATTGGAATACCGCCCTTGCCGATTCTGTAGCCTTGCCACTTGCCGGCCTGCCTACGGGGAAATATCGGATTGAATTGAAGGCAAAGGATAAGAACGGGATAGAGATCACTGCAGTATATACGATCGATGTATTAGCTGCAGGAGCATATCAGGCAACACCTGCATACATCTTGGAAACGCCCACTTCCCTTATGGGAAAGGTAGGCGAAATTAGCACGATATCATTTGGCAGCAGCGCGCCGGATGTTCAGGCATTGATGAGCATTACGGATGGCAACGGCAATGTGCGTACGAATTGGTTTACTTTAAAAAGTAAGGCCGACAGAGGTAAAGACGGAGCGATGATGGATATAGAGGTCCCGATCAACGAAGATGATCGCGGAGGAAAAAAAGTTGACATCGGATTTATCAAAGACGGCCAGTTTCATTTGATCAGTTACCAGATTTATGTGCCATGGGATAATAAGGAGTTACAGGTAAGGGTAGAAACGCACCGCGACAAATTGCTACCGGGCGCACAGGAAACCTGGAAGGTAAAGATCAGCGGCAAGCAAACAGATGCTGTTGCCGCAGAGTTTCTGGCATCCATGTATGATGCCTCGTTGGACGCATTGAGTGCACCACATTATTGGCCAGGCATTTCATGGAGATATCATTATAGTTATGACCGGATCAATGGAGGGGTGCAAGGTACCACCGGCAGTATTCGTTGGATCAATGGTTATTATAGCCGCTATTATTATCCGGATAAGTCGATCAGATATGATCAGTTTATCGATGTATTGTTTAGCATGTTTTTGTTGGGGGGTGATATCAACTATTTTGGTATCATAGACGGTGTGAGAATAGAAACGGGAAATGTGGCGGCAAATTATAGCATGAGCTTTGAGGGTTCTCGCGAACTTGAGACGGTACAGATCATGGATGGTAGATTTGATAAGGTGAAGTCGGGATTTGTTGATTTTGACGAACGGAATAGCGACACGGCTTCACCTCAGCAACAACAATTGCCCGATCAGATACCAGTCAGAACAAACTTTAACGAAACCGCATTTTTCTATCCACAATTGCAAACGGACAGCACCGGAGCAGTGGTATTCAGCTTCACTATGCCCGAGGCGCTGACCACCTGGAAATTTATGGGGTTTGCGCATACAAAGGACCTGCAAAGCGGATTTATAACAGAGCAGATCATCACCCAGAAAGAATTGATGGTGCAACCGAATATGCCGCGTTTTTTGCGTGCAGGTGATCGCATGGTGTTGGCTGCAAAAGTGTCTAATCTTACGGAAGCAGAGATCAGGGGAGAAGCACAATTGGAGTTATTCAACGCGATGAATATGCAATCGGTGCAAAGCGCATTTCAATTAACGCAACCAAAAGTACAATTCACCGCAGCGGAAAAAGGCAGTACCATGGTGCAATGGGAGATCGTGGTGCCGGAAGGCATCGATGCGCTTGTATACCGGGTTAAAGCCGGCAATGCTACATTTACCGATGGAGAAGAAAATGCCCTGCCGGTGCTTACGAATAAAATTCTGGTAACAGAATCCCTGCCTTTGTGGACCAGAGGTTCAGCGCCCAAG
>JAYRVB010000451.1:0-11274 GCA_041918775.1 Chitinophagales bacterium | reverse complement strand
GATAATATTTCCGGCAATAACCGGCTGACCACCCCAAACTTTCACACCGAGGCGTTTGCTATGGCTTTCGCGACCGTTCTTGGAACTACCTACACCTTTTTTATGTGCCATGACTTTACTGTTTTACGAATTAGCTGATTTTGTCGATTTTGATCTTTGTGAATGACTGGCGGTGACCATTTTTCACGCGGTAGTTTTTACGGCGTTTTTTCTTGAATACGATCACTTTTTCGCCCTTCACATGAGAAAGGATAGTAGCAGAAACACTAGCCTGAGCAAGTGTTGGCGCGCCAACTTCGACTTTGCCATCGCGGGATTTCAATAAAACCTCATCAAACTTGATCTTGTCCCCCTCGCTACCCGTTTGGCGGTGTACAAATATCTCCTGGTTCTCTTCAACCTTGAACTGCTGGCCGGCTATGTTAACTATTGCGTACATGACTTTCCAATGAAGGTGCAAAGATAATGCAGATTAGCAATTTAGACAAGTGGGGAATAAATTTATCTTATAATATTTACAACACATTGATTTTCAAGCACTTAGACAGAACATACCCTACCCCATTTCCATATCTCAAACCGCCTGATCGGTCGGGCGGGGGAAATACCCATAAAGCCGGAATGAGACCCAATTGGATCTGCATCAATTAACCGGATCAAATGCTTGAGAAAGTACCGAAGGTGGGACTCGAACCCACACGCTTTTTGAGGGCACCGGATTTTGAGTCCGGCGTGTCTACCAGTTCCACCACTTCGGCGTGATTGCGGAGCGGCAAAAGTAATACATTGTTTATATATCAGCAACTGATCATTAATCTGCAGTATACAGTAGGATCATCCATCTGTTATTTATTGACAGTCATTTTCGAATCTGTGTGACTTGACATGCATATGATGTACACTTTTAGTGCGGTTGTGGCACTTTACCGGCCCATTTTACCGCAGAGGACGCTGAGGTAAGCGCAAAGTTTCGCAGAGGGAATGCAGGTGACTTTGCGTTTCCTGTATTTATTATGAGCCCATTTTACCGCAGAGAGCGCTGAGGTAAGCGCAAAGTTTCGCAGAGGGAATGCAGTTGACTTTGCGTTACTCTGCGGTTGAACTTTGCGCCTGGTTGCTATCGGGGCTTTGCGGTTTCTGTATTTGGTTTTAGCCCATTTTACCGCAGAGGGCGCTGAGTTTAGCGCAAAGTTTCGCAGAGGGAATGCAGTAGGATTTGAGAAAGTCTATCGTATTATCTGCAGGTACTTTGATTGTATAAACCTAAAGGTTGTTTTATTTGGACAGGGAGCGGAGGCGCTGGAGGTAGCGGCGCTTGTAGTAGAAATCGCTAATGTGTGCATATTGGGCAGGTGTTGCTTCTGCTTCGGTGTATGCTTCAAGCACCGGCATGATGGCCGATAATAATTGTTGATCGCGTTCATCGATCGCTTGTTGTAATTGTTGCTCCTTTATTGGATCAGGCTGCATTTTACATTCCATGGCGATCTCATTCAGCTCCATCATATCCATGAGAAATTCGGGAGGCAGGGTGTATTTTCCTTCTTCCTGAATAATGCCTTTTTCCAATAAAATATACTGCATCCGCTTATCGAAGTTGCTGAGTACATGATAGGCTTTATTCACTGCGGTTGCATGTTGCAATGTTTCCATTTGCTCTTGCGGTGGCAAGGTAGCTGCAAAATCAGGATGATACTTTCTGCTGAGGGCAAAATATTGCAAACGTATCTTCTGCTCATCCGGCAAGAAACTCACCGGTATCTGGAATAGTGCAAAATGATTCATTTCTCGCTTGCCGTTTCTCCCTGTGTCACTGTAGTTACCGTTCCGGCCAGATGCTCGGCGATGATCGGAAATTGCGTGGCGATGATCTCATCCACATTCGTTTGCTGCGAACTGAAAGTTACGGTCATGGCATCGCCCTTCAATTGTGTACCCTGTGCATCATAAATACTATAATGCACCACCACCTTACGCTCAAAATAATTTGCGCTTCGGTCGAGGCAGTGATTGTAGTTGGTGACCAACTCAAATGAATTGATGAACAAAAAGATATCTGTATGATATTTTTTCTGAAGGGCAGGAAAAATCTCGGGATGCGTGACATGAGCATTCAAATATTTCTCATTCTTTACTTCTTCTTCATCCTTCTTCAGGTCAAGTACTTTTTTCTTTTCCTCTTTTGCAGGCGTTTCGCCACCCTCTCCGAACAGATCCGCCTGTTTGATGGTGCGATCTGTGATGGTGTCGGGTTTGGTAATGTCTATCGGCTTTTCAAAACGGTAATTCACCGAAGCGTAGATCATTTCCAGGTCTTTGGCCGAATTTACCGTGGTATCTGTAAGGATATTGTAAGCACCATCAGAGGCAATGACGCGGGCACTCACATTGTAATTTAATCCATAGCGGAACATGCGCGAAATTTCGTCGAGCGACATTTCGTTCTTTTCTGCAAGTTCAGGATCGGCGTCGGAGAAATAATTATACTGGTTGAAGGGAATGATCATTACCTTCTGCACCGAATCTACGCCCAACAATTGTCCGCCTGTTTGTTGTGCCTTTGCCTGTAATCCAAGCAAGATACACATGAGGATACTGCTGATGCGTAATGGGTATATCATAAGCCGAATTCTTTGAGTATATCGTTACCGACGGCGAATACCATCAGGGCAAGTAATAATACCATACCGATCACCTGCGCTCTTTCCATGAAGGTGTCAGACAATTTTCTGCCGATGATACTTTCTATTCCGATGAACATGATATGTCCGCCATCCAAAGCCGGTATCGGCAATAAATTCATGAAGGCCAACACCATGCTCAACAATGCGGTAAGCATCCAAAAACTTGTCCAATCCCATTTTGGTGCGAAGAGCTTGGTGATCCCGATGGGACTTGACACGGCATCGCGTGCAGGAATATCGCCACGCATGATGCGCCATACACTGATGGCCTGAAAATAAAATACTTCAAATGCGTCGCGTGTACCAAAACTGATCGCTTTACCCAGGGTATATTTAGTGGAATCGTATGGAAATAATTCGATATCCGGATTGAATCCGATACGGCCGTCTTTGTCGACCTGCACCGCCATGGTTACCGGAGCATTATTGCGCATTACGGTTACATTTACGGTGCCGTTAGCGTGTGCGTCCAATAATTCTGTCATTTGTGAAAAGGATGCCACGGTCTGACTATCCACCATGATCACCTGATCGCCATTTTGCAGGCCTGCTTTTCGCGCATAATCGAGTGAATCGCTGAGGCTCTTTACAAATACACTCATTTTCAGATCGAACAATACCTGTCCGCGCATTTTATCTCTAAATGCACTATCGGGCACCACAATATTCACCTGCTGACCATTTCTGTCGACCACCACATCAGAACCAAAGTATAAACGCGCAGACACGAAATCGTCGATGCGTTCAAATTCTTTTCCGTTGATCGACACCAGTTTATCGCCGGTTTGAAATCCGTATGTGCGACCTGCCTGTGTAGCATAAATGCCGCCGGCGTTGTTAATGCCTTCTACAGTTGTATAATGACCGGAATAATTTTTCAGGATAAAAATGTATAAGATGATACCGAGGATCACGTTCATGACGATGCCACCGATCATGACAATGAATTTCTGCCAGTTTGGTTTTGAGCGGAGTTCCCATGGTTGAGGTTCGGATTTCATGGCCTCTTTGTCGAGGCTCTCATCAACCATGCCTGCAATCTTCACATAGCCGCCGAGTGGCAACCAGCCGATACCATATTCGGTTTCGCCGCGTTTGATCGACCATATCTTTTTGCCCCAGGCATCAAAGAAGATGAAGAACTTCTCCACCTTCACGCCGAAGGCACGTGCAGCCAGAAAATGGCCGAGTTCATGAATAAAAACGAGTATGGTAAGCGCGAGTAATAGCTGTGCTACCTGAATGAGTACTTGCATAGTAGTTGCGAAATTCGATAATTAACGTGGGTTTGTCTTCACCGGGTACTTAAACATTGTTAACACCCTGTCCAATTTTTTAGTTCGTCGGCGATCTGGCGGTCGTTGCTCAGTCTTGGCACCTTGTTTTGACCACCTAGTTTGCCCTTACTTTTCATATAGTTACGGAATCCGTCCTTCTGCATAGGCGTGATTACCAGGGGGCGTAGGATCTTACCCGTTATGAGGTCGCGGTAGTAGATGTTTTTTTCCTGCAAATAGGTATCGACCTTCTTCGCGAAAGCTTCAGGATCTGCCGGAGGGAGGCCGTACTCGATGAACCACTCGTGATAGGGTAAACCCTCCGAAGGGTTGACCTCCGGTGCAACACTGAACTCTATTACATCGACACCTGATTCGCCCGCTGCCTTGAGGAGTGCATATTCTACCTCCTCTCCTATCACGTGTTCACCGAAAGCGGAAATGAAATGTTTGATACGACCGGAAACGATGATGCGATATGGGTTTGTGGAGACAAATTTGATGGTGTCGCCAATGTTGTATCCCCAGAGTCCGGCGTTGCTGTTGATGATGAGTGCGTAGTTTTCTCCAACCTGCACATCTCTTAGGCTGAGGCGAGTTGGGTTAGGGTCGAACACCTCTTGTGCGCGGATGAATTCGAAGAACATGCCGGCGTTGACGTTGAGGAGGAGTCCGGGTTGTTGCTGACTATCCTGATAGGCGATAAATCCTTCGGAAGCAGGGTATGTTTCGATGCTGTCGACCTGATCGCCGATGATCTCTTCGATACGTGCGCGATAAGGGGCGTAATTGACACCGCCGTAAACAAAAAGCGAAAATTTCGGGAAGAGTGCGCGGATATTGGCCTTTCCGGTTTGTGCCAGCAATCGTTCAAAATACATGAGCACCCAGGGCGGGATACCGCTGATGAGGGTCATGTTCAGATCGCGGGTTTCGGCGGCGATGGATTCTACTTTTTCTTCCCAGTCCTCAATACAGTTGATCTCGTATCCCGGCATGCGGTTGCGCTGCAGATATTGCGGCACAAAATGATATACGATACCCGACAGGCGGCCCACATCTATCCCATTTTTCTTTTCCAGTACCGGAGAACCTTGCAGGAAGATCATTTTACCATCTACAAAACCAGTTTTTCCGGTTTCGTGAATATACATGAGCAGGGCATTGCGCGCTGCTTCGATATGAAACGGAATACTTTCTTTTGTGAGCGGGATATACTTGACACCCGAGGTGGTACCGGATGTTTTTGCGAGATACAAAGGTTTTCCCGGCCACAGCACATCCGTGTCACCGCTCACCATGCGATCGATATAAGGCCTGAGGGCCTCGTAATCGGCGACCGGCACGCGTTGGATGAAATCAGCATGCGTGCGGATCTGATCGAAACCGTGGTCTTTCCCATAGGCGGTCAGCGCGGCCTTTTGCACCAAGTCCAGCATGATCTGCTCCTGCAATGCCACAGCCTGAGCCGCATTGCGCTTTACACGTCGCGCCACTATCGCTGCAAAAGGTTTGGCCAACAAGCCCTTCCATCCCATGGTGCAAAGGTAGGTATTCTCATTTGAGGAAATAGTGGCACAGACACATGAACAGGCTCATAAAAAATGCAGTATTTTTAAGCCATGTCGGTTGAACGATTATACATTACTTCCATGCAATCGCCGTTGGGATTATTGGTGGTGAAGGGAAATGCCGAAGCCATTGTGGAAGTGCAGTTTGCAGAAACGCCGCTGCCCACCGACAGCCATGTGCCTGAACACATGAAACAGTGCATATTGCAGCTTGAAGAATACTTTGCGGGTAAACGCAGCAGTTTTGATCTACCGATTCGTCCGCAGGGGACGCCTTTTCAGCAGAATGTGTGGGACATATTACTGCAAATCGGATATGCGGGCACTTCTACTTACCTGGAGTTGTCGAAACTCCTCGGAGACGAGAAAAAAGCCCGCGCCGTAGGTGCTGCCACCGGCGCCAACCCGATCGCCGTGATCATTCCCTGTCACCGACTTGTTGGCAGTGATCACAGTTTGACCGGTTATGCCGGTGGGATATGGAGAAAGCAGTGGTTGTTAGCCCATGAAGCCTTACACGGCCGAGGTGTGCAACGGCTGTTTGATTTATGACAAAACGGTGATTTGTAATGCAGGAGATTTTTTTATATCTTTGAATAAGCGATACTCAACAGCCAGAAAACATGCGAAAAATTCTACTCACCCTCATCGGCAGTTTTTGCCTTGCCACCGGTGTTCATGCACAGGTTTCAGACGTGATCACTGACGATAAAAAAGCCACAGTGATCGAACACGAAGCCAGGTTAGCGGCGGGGCAATCACTAACGGTTTTTCCGAATCCGGTGAAAAGTGATTTCGCTTTGTTAACTATCCAGGCCATTGGTGTAGAGATCTATTCTTACAAAATGCTCGACGCTACAGGTGCGATCGTTGAACTGGAAAATCTCAGCGGACGCCCTGATATCAGCACACTTGATCTCAATGGTGTGGTGATCGAAGGCATGTATTACATCGTTTTCGAAACGAATGTGGGCAAGATCACCCGTAAGGTGATGGTTATTTAAGCTTCCTTTCTTTTTGTGGATAACTCGCAGGCCTGATCTTTGCAGGAGCATGGGGTATTGTGTAATTTCAGGATGTCCATGCGACGTTTTTTGCCACATATCATCACCCTGAGTTTACTTTTTGGGGCCTGTCCAATGTATGCACAGATCGGCAAGGTGGAAACCGGTATTGCCAGTTTTTACCATGATAAATTTGTTGGGCGAAAGACGGCAAATGGCGAGATATTTACACAGGACAAGCTTACGGCAGCGCATAAAACCTTACCCCTGGGCACCTGGGTGCGGGTGACGAATCTGAGTAACGACAGTGTGGTGGTGGTGCGCATCAACGACCGCATGCCTAAATCAAATGGGCGGTCCATCGATCTAACTGAAAAAGCAGCGGGTCAACTCAATTTTATTCCAAAAGGACTTACCAAGGTGCGCATCGAGATCATTCCTGCGCCGGATGTGGTATTACCGCCAAAGGACCTGCCAACGGAGCCCATAGCCTGCATACAGGTGGCTGCGCTCCCGCTGAGTCAATTAACGCATGGTGTTCCGGTGGATATCAGGTATCCGTTTGACTGGACGGCTTACAAGGCAGAACCGCCGCTCAAAAAAAGGCGATAGTTTACAGGTGTTTTTCCATTTCCCAGTGCGGGATGCTTACTTCTTCGAAGATGTCCCCTACTTTACGATAGCCGAGGCGTTCATAAAAAGGCACAGCGGTGTCGCGCGCGTGGCAATACATGATGATAAAGTCTTTATCGCGAGCAAACTCTTCGGCGGCCGCAACCATGATCGCGCCAATACCCTGCCCCTGTCGGGCAGGATCAACCGCCACCTGTTTCATTTTCATTTTTCCGTGCGCTTCAGGCACAAGTTGCAGGGTGCCCACCAGTTCATCGCCATCATATGCGCCGAAATGGAAAAAATCCTTTTCTGCAGCAAGTTGCTGATCAGTAAAGAATAAACCAAGCGGCTTGCGAAGCACCTCAAAGCGAAGGGCAACGATCTCATCATATAGCTGGGTTCCATATTTGATAACGCCTACTTGAATCATTGGGTCAGTGGGTCAGTGGGTCAAAGGATGAGTGATGGAAGCTTTTTGCATTTCTCCGCGTGAAAAAGCGTCAGTGGGTGTTTGCTGATAAAATTAGGTAATAATTGTGTATTCGGATAATTGGATGTGGTGTGTGCTTATTCCTGAGATTGTATAAAGGAAGCTGAATAATATGTTTGCTGCTGATCGAACAGTAGCAGGGTGTATACGCCAGCCGGCAGCATGGAGGTTTGAATTGAAAGCATTTCGCTATTGTATGCATTTCCTTGCTGTGCAATTCTTCCATTTACATCAATAATCTGAAACGCCCACTCCGAGGCTCTTTGTGTAGGATATTTACAATAGAGGATGTCAGTAACCGGGTTTGGAAATATTTTTAATGATTGCTTAGGATATTCTGCGATGGATGCAATAAATGCCGTATCATCCAATAACACACCAACTGTGTCGCCATTCTTTCTGTAGGCGGTTAATCTCAATTCACCACCTGACTCAACTCCGATATGTTCTACATGCGTAAGACCCAAACCTGAAGTATAATTGACACAATAGTTAGACATTACATAATAAGGTTCAACCGCAAATTGATTTTCATCCTGACTCACAAACCAGGAATCCGAAACAAATCCTTCCACACAATAAGCATCCGAAGTAGTTTGGTTATTCAGGGAATCTACTCCCCAATTTTGAGCAATATCATAGTTATGGTCATCTGTCAGGTCCCAATAAAATGGAAATTCCAAATACATATCGGCATATGCATTCGGTAATTTTGTGGCGACAGAATGGTCGGTTGGCCGGATATAAAAAGTTGTATCTATATATTCGGTGGTTTCTTCTACCGAAGGAAAACTATATTCGCTAATCAATTGAACACCTGAGACAGTAACAGTGATTAGTGTATCAGACTTGACCACATCCTCGACTGTATATTTTATCAAGCGATAGTCACTTTCCCACTTAAAGAACCAGAAATAGTAGCTGTATTGAAAGATGTCACCCACCTGGTAATCGAAATAATCTGCAAAATCCGGTAATCTGGTACCGATATCCCTGCCGCCAATACCAGTAAGTGAGCAATACAGGGAAGTTGGTGACAAGCGTGCCGGAAAAGAGATCAGTCCATGTTCCTTTGACAAAACGATCTGGTATCCATCACTGGTAATTAAAGTTTTAATCGAATCTAATGAGCCGATGATAGTGGCGGTATCAGCGCTCAGAAGCGTTGCTGTTGCCCCTGTGGTTAAATTGAATGTCCAGGTATCGCCCGGCTGTGCATACGCTTGCAAGGCGAGTGAATTAGGGGTGGTGAAATAATACATTCCATCGCCCGCATTGCGCATTTTTCTTTGCCAGAACTGCTCGGTATATTTATCAAACAACTCATCATCTGCTGCTCTATACACTGTATTGAAACATCCAAAGGTATCTGTACCGACTATCTGCAGGGAGTCCGTTCGAAAAGCTACATCAGGGTAAGATGCGGTATCTGTCTGGTAGTAATAGACCTCATCAAAATTAAAGGGTCTCCAATCCTGAGCAAACGCAACCTGGATGTTCAGAAGAATTGGGATGAGGATGTATTTAGGCATGGAGGAACTGTTTGTGTCTAAAGTTATGGAAAAATGATGATTGTTATCATTTGCTTACCATATCTGAATCACGGATTACGCGGATGTACAGATTATGCGGAATATGCAGTCTGGATAAGCGTTACGTGGCATTTCACGATAATCATAGTTAAACCCTATTAATTGTTGTATTATTCACGATTCACCTTTTCCATGCGGAGACCGAAGGAATGCAAATTGACACACTGACCCTCTCACCCACAGACCTTTTTCACGCGAAGGTGCGAAGTAGCGAAGGCGGGAAGAAATGCAAAGGCATTCACGATTCACGAATGATCACTCAACTTTTTCACGCGGAGTGGCGGAGGAGCGGAGAAGCGGAGAAATGCAATGCATTCACCACTCACTACTCAATACTCACCATTCACCATTCACGATATTCATAGAACAAAAAACCCGATCACTAAAGGAGATCGGGTTTTTCATAAATTGACAAGTAAAAACTTACTTCACTTCTTCAAACTCCACATCATCTGTTTTGTTTGCGTTTTCAGCGGATGGATCAGGGCCGGCTTCCGGATTTGCGCCGGCGTTTTGTTGAGCGGCGTAGATCTCCTGACTGGCATTGTTCCATGCGTTGTTCAGTTCGGTGATCGCTGCTTCGCATCCTTCCGGATCCTGTGCTTTGTGTGCATCGCGCAATTTATTGAGTGCTGCTTCAATCGGTGCTTTGGTCGCATCGCTGAGTTTGCTGCCGTACTCATTTAATTGCTTTTCTGTTTCGAAGATCATACCATCAGCGCGGTTGAGTTTTTCAATGCGCTCGCGTGCTGCTTTGTCGGCATCTTCGTTTGCTTTTGCTTCATCGCGCATGCGCTTGATCTCATCGTCGCTCAATCCGGTAGAAGCCTCGATACGTATACTTTGTTCTTTACCGGTGCCTTTATCCTTAGCAGTCACATGCAGGATACCATTGGCATCGATATCAAAGATCACTTCGATCTGTGGCACACCTCGACGTGATGGTGGAATGCCATCCAGGATAAATCTGCCAATCGTGCGGTTGTCTTTTGCCATCGAGCGTTCACCCTGCAGGATGTGGATCTCTACCTGACTTTGGTTATCGGCTGCTGTAGAGAATGTTTCACTCTTTTTGCTAGGGATTGTAGTATTCGATTCAATGAGGCGGGTAAATACACCACCTAAAGTTTCGATACCTAAAGAAAGAGGTGTTACATCGAGTAACAATACATCTTTTACTTCACCGGTTAATACACCACCCTGAATAGAAGCACCAACGGCAACCACTTCATCGGGGTTAACGCCTTTGTTTGGTTTTTTGCCGAAGAATTGTTCAACTACTTCCTGAATTTTTGGAATACGTGTTGAGCCACCAACGAGGATCACTTCATCGATCTCTCCTTTGCTATATCCGGCATCGCGCAAGGCAGCTTCGCATGGACGCAGTGTGCGCTGCACGAGATCATCGCTCAATTGTTCGAATTTAGCGCGGCTGATCTTTTTCACCAGGTGTTTAGGCACACCATCGATAGCGGTAATATAAGGCAGGTTTACTTCTGTTTCCTGTGAAGAGGATAATTCGATCTTGGCTTTTTCGGAAGCTTCTTTCAAACGCTGCAGTGCCATTGGATCTTTGCGCAGATCAACTGTAGGTTCTTCTTTTTTGAACTCATCTGCCAGCCAATCCATGATCTTCTTATCGAAATCGTCGCCACCGAGATGTGTATCGCCATTGGTAGATTTTACTTCAAATACGCCATCACCTAATTCGAGGATGGACACATCGAAGGTACCACCACCAAGGTCGAATACCGCGATCTTCATATCCTTGTGACGCTTATCCATACCATAAGCCAATGCTGCTGCAGTCGGCTCATTGATGATACGCTTCACTTTCAGTCCGGCGATCTCACCGGCTTCTTTGGTAGCCTGACGTTGAGAGTCGTTAAAATAGGCAGGTACGGTGATCACCGCTTCGGTAACTTCCTGACCTAAATAATCTTCTGCCGTTTTCTTCATTTTTTGCAACACCATGGCAGATATTTCCTGCGGTGTATACAAACGGTCGCCGATCTTAACACGAGCGGTATCATTATCACCG
>JAYRVB010000450.1:0-5536 GCA_041918775.1 Chitinophagales bacterium | reverse complement strand
CTTCCTAAAATTTGAAATCAGAGAAGGCAAGTTTTGGAAAGAAAAGAATAATTAGCAAGTTAGCAAATTAGCAAGTTAGCAAGTGGCGTTCAGCGACATCCCGACAAAGCGGGGTTAGTAAATTAGCAAATTAGCAAGTTAGCAAGTTAGCAAATTAGCAAGTTAGCAAATGGAGCGCAGCGACATCCCGCCAAAGCGGGGTTAGCAAATGGAGCACAGCGACATCCCGCCCTAGCGGGATCTGCACATCTGCACATCTGCTCATTTGCACATTTGCACACTTGCACATTTGCACACTTGCACACTTGCACACTTGCACACTCGCACACTTGCACACTTGCACACTCGCACACTCCCACACCTGCATTCACTTGCTAACTTGCTAACTTGCTAACTTGCTAACTAAAGCATCCCGTGTTCCTATTATCAAGAAGTAAATAAAAAACCCCGACACTCAGCCGGGGTTCTCCTTTCATACTTACCTTTCTACAGGCTTAGTTCGCTTTAGACATGAGGTCTTCCATTACTGCTTTCTTCAGGGTGAAAGAACTGCGAGAGCTCAGATACCCGTTGTGGTAAACTTTTACAGTATATGTTCCTGCCTTAAATTCTTCGCTTTGTTCCCAATACAGGCAATGGCTTTCCACTTCGTATCCATCGTATTTATAGGTAACAGCTTTTGAGTAAAGATTATCCTCAGGTTTTTCTTTATTAATGAATTCACCGGATCCATTCTGTGCGTCGAACAACACTTTTCCACTCGGCGCGATGATGCGCAACAGAAAGGTTTGGTCTTTACCGGCTGAAAGTCGATTCGGCAGCACATCAAAACAGATCTTAAGCATTTCTGTATGCTTGGCGTTTTGTCCTTCTGCATCATTGCCGTTGTTGCGTTTGCGAATACCGGTGATGGTGATATCCTTCGATAAAATAAATCCGGCCAGGTCCATGATCGAATCTTTATCGTATTGTAATTGCTCACTGCGTTCTACTTCTTGCTCGTATAAGAACTGTAATTCTTCGTAATCGTCTTGTAAGGCCAGATACCGCGCGTTCAATTCGTCGAGCTGCGCCTTATATTGACTACAATCCACCTCCATGGTTTTCACCTCTTCTTTCACCTCGTCGATCTTCTTCTCGTTGGTTTTAGCGTTTCCATTGAAGAAGTTACACGTTTTCAACAAAGTGGCAATTTCATTTCTGCGACCATCAAGTTCGGCTTCCAACACCGCGATGAGTGAATCTTTCTGTGAAAAGTCACCCTTCTGGTCAGAAAGCTCCTGCTTGGCTATCTGGTATTGCTCTTCAAGCAGTTTATTGGCTATTTTCGCCTCCTCCAACAAACGAGCATTTGCCTCCCGCTCGTCTTTGTTCTGTACCGCATTGTAGAACAGCCATCCGTTCATACCAAGGAGCAAAAAGATCAGGATAAGGTACAAGATCCTGCCCCGGTTACCGGTTTTCTTTTCTTCATTCATACTTGATACAGCCGCTTTTTTGGCATACTGTGCTTGAACCTGGTCACAATATGCTTTCGACTCTTACCAAAATTCGTTTGTCGTACGTACTAAGCGAAATAATCTAATGCACACAGTACTTTGAAACAGAGGCATTTATGTGGTACAACTATAATATCCACATATGTGTACAAGCCCTGCCGAGTACGTGAAACCCTTGGTAGTACTGCGTTGAGGCGGCTCAAATGCAGGCGGTACAAGGCGTAAATGGCCTTGTGTATAGTTTATTTGGCATCTGTTGATAACGTGTTGACACGATGTGTAAAACCCTTGAAAACTGTGTACCGTAAAGTACAGGGCTGTACATTAGATCAGTCCTTTACCGTGCCGATCCGGCGCTTTTCCCAGTCGCTCCAAAGCCTGGATTCGTAATAGGCCTTGATCATGGCGTCGTATTTTGGGTCTTTCTTGAAGTTTAGCAAAACGCCTCTGGCCGGAGAGGAAAGGCGATGGTTCGGCTTAATGAGGGCGTCAAATAATACGGCAATGACGCGCTCATCACAATAATTGAGTTCACCTATACTGGTAAAAGCGGCTACCCGGGTCCGGAATTCGTACCGTTCACTGGCCAGAGCGATCAATTGGTCGATCACCGCATTGTCGTGTTCCTTACACATGATCTCCAGTCTGGCAATGCGAATGTTGTTTGTAGCACCTGTCATACCATTGGTAAGCTGCAGGTACTTCTCGGCCTGCTTCGGCTCAAGTGTGTAGAGTTTTCTGAGTGCGAGCTCGATATTGGTGTAATTTTCATCCTTCAGCAGCGTAAGAAGATCTTTATCGAGCTTATTGGAGATCGCGGTCAGATTCAGCAATACACTTCTGCGCACCAGTGGATCTGCATCATATATCGCTGATTTGATCATGGCTATAGTTGCTTTATCCTCATCCTGGATGAGTTGTGCCACAATTTCACTGCGGATCACATGGAAGGTTTCGCGGGCAAATAATTTGATCAGGTCGTCGCGTTTTGTTTCAACAGGTGTATCACGCATGGCCAACACCGCATTGTACCGATCAAGCATATTTGGTGCATTGAATGCCTGCAGCCTGAGCTCACTGTATGGCTTTGCAAAATCTACCAGCGATAAAACCATGTGATTCGGATCGAATAACACAAATGCTACTTGTTTATTTTCCTGATTGGGTATTACTATAGTCTGTTCCTGCGCATCTATCTGCACTAAACGATCTTCAAAGCTCCCGTCCAGATAATGTACCTGAATGTGGATGGGCATGCTGAATAATTTGGTAGTGCTGGTTTGCACCTGTATTTGTTTTACCTGCACCTCGGTGCCGTTGGCGGCAGATTTCCATTGCACGCCATAAACAGGGTATCCATCGCGATAAAGCCATTGATCAAAGAACCAATGCATATTCATGCCAAGGGATTTCATGAATTGCATTTCAAGATCCTGACTCGAAACATTGGTATATGGATGTGATTGCAGAAAATCGTGAATGGCAATATTGAATGCTTCATCGCCCACCACATAGCGCAACATATCAATAACAAAGCTGCCTTTTTGATAAACCAGGGGCGAGCCTGCACTGCTGTTTGCAACAGGGATATCGCCGTTGTTATCGGCATTGATCGCTGTATACAGCTCGTCGTTGCGCTTCAGGTGATAATAGTCGTCGCCATAGATATGTTGCGCAAATCGCTTTGCATAATATGTGGCAAAACTTTCCTGCAACCAATGGCTGGAGCCGCTCCATGCCGTAATATAATCACCAAACCACTGATGCGTCAATTCATGCGCATTGATCTCTATGTATTGCTTATCCGGATTTGAAGCAGGTAATTGATAAAAGAAATCACTGAAAATGGTAGCAGTGGTATTCTCCATTGCTCCATATAAAAATTCCTGCACGGGTACATTGGCATATGTGTCCCAAGGATATTTCCACCCGGTTTCTTTTTCCATCCAATCCATTAATTCTGCGGTATATCGATATGTATTTTCCGCATAGGCTTTAGTGCCCGGATAATAATATTGTTTTGTGGTGATCCCGTTTTTAGACTGATAGGATAGTGCATCGTATTTACCAACAGCCAACATGATCAGATACATGGGGTGTGGATGCGCCATGCCATAATGCCAGATGTATTGGCCATCGGTAGTTTTTTCTTTACTGAGTAACTGCCCATTGCTGATCGCCTGATAAGTGCTGTCAAAAGTGATGTGTAAATGTGTGATCACTTTATCATTTAATCCATCGTAAGAAGGGATCCAATGCCTGTTGTCGATGCCTTGTCCCTGAGTCCAGATCTGTTTGCGTATCACGGTTGGATCGTTTGGATCGTCGGTGTTTTTTACATTCCATCCGTTAAAATAGATCCCTCTGCGTGGATTCGCTTCATAAAAAATATGCAAGGTGTGTTCTGTGTTGCGCACCAAGGGTGGATTAAAAAACACAGTGATACCGGCGCTATCCATTTTGAATCGCGTCGCTTGTTCATCAAGCAGAATATTTTCTACCCGTATGCCAGGACCATCCAGAAATACACTGTCTACCTGAGGTTGGATAGGCGTGAACGTATAGAACGCTCTGCCCTGAACGAGTCCGTCTTCAGGAGCAAACCCGAGATACAAATGCAAGGTCTGAAAATCAACATTATGTGACCTGATCAATCCACCTTCATCTTTTCGATAGCATTGAATTGCGTCATCTTGTGCGAACAAGGGACTGATAAATACAGTCATAAGACTGATCATGAATATCTTTTGCATAAGTATCGTCTGAGTGGTCAAAGTTACAATGGGAAGCGCGAAACATCTACACGCTTGTCTATGCGGCCTCCATGAAAGATGGATTCAATTAACATATGCGCATGATAAGGCCCGAGCAGGGCGCCTTTGGTACCCAGTCCGTTCAGCACATGTAGTTGCTTGTGCATGGGATGTGTGCCAACTGCCGGTCTGCGATCGCGCATCGTAGGTCTGATGGCTGCATAATGTGCCACGATCTCAAACGGCAATCGCATAGTGTCACGAAGTGCCGCTTCAATTTCCATTAATTTTTCCGCACTTGGAGAATCTTCTTCGGCACTATGGTCATTTGTGCCGCCAACCCAATATAGATCGTCACCATAGGGAACAATGAAGAGTTGCTTTTGCAGGATACAGGGTGATTGTAAATGGGGTATGCGCACTAAGACACATTCTCCTTTGGAAGGTCGAATGTGGATGTGCCTGAACCATGGATTTTCACTTACCTGAAATCCTTCACAAAAGAGCACGTGTGCATAAGCTTGTTGCTGCCAGAGCACATGATCTGCATGCTGGTGCAGGTCGTCGTAGTTGAACTGTGCCTGTACACTATGACCAAATTGATTGATCGCTTCTCTTAACGCAAGTGTATCAATTCTGAACGCATTTTCCACCATAAGGGCTCCGAAGCGCACATCAAGGTGTTTCATCCAGGGTGTAGGCTTAAATTGAACAGATAAAAGTTCCGGGATACCATGCGTTGCACAGGCTATCTGCCAGGCTTCAAGTGCTGCTTCAGATTTATGCATTTTAAAAATGGGAAGTGGATGCATACATCTGGTAGAAGTTGCATGTTCCAATGCCGTGTAAAATCCAATGGCATGGGCGTGCAATACATCAAAATTTTCCTGAAGTTGATATTTTCTACCCGTGATCGGATTTACGATGCCGGCTGCAATACGGGTTGAGGCAGCAGCGTATTGATTATCAATCAATGTATAGCTGAGTTGATTGCGTTGCGCTTCCCAGGCACAACATAATCCTGCAAATCCGCCACCGATGATCAGTAGATCCTTCACGCAGCAAATGTAATTTAGAATTTTGTAGCGCGGAGCATTTCGCGTTTGCCCGGAGGCCCGGGAAGACGCTCAACCTGAAAACCCACCTCCTGTAATGTTCTGCGCACCGCTCCCTTGGCACAATAGGTGACCAATACACCATTGGTCGCTAAAGCGTGATACAAGCCGAGAAATACATCAGCAACCCACATATCGGGCTGTACCCGTGGTGAGAATGCATCAAAGT
>JAYRVB010000449.1:0-17730 GCA_041918775.1 Chitinophagales bacterium | reverse complement strand
TATGTGCTGCATGCATACGGACAACCATTGCATGCTTTTGATGCAGATGCCATTTCGGGTGGTAAGGTGATCGTAAAAAAATTACCTGCCGGTACACCCTTTGTCACCCTCGACAATAAATC
The DNA here is from genome assembly GCA_041918775.1 of Chitinophagales bacterium. GTDB lineage: Bacteria > Bacteroidota > Bacteroidia > Chitinophagales > BACL12 > UBA7236. Next base: position 17,608 of record JAYRVB010000449.1, on the reverse strand, counting down.
GCGCACTTTGCACGCTGACGACCTAATGATTTGCGATGCGCAGGGTGGTATGTGTATTGCTGGTGTATATGGTGGGTTGCGCAGTGGAGTAACAGAAAAAACAACGCGTATTTTTTTAGAAAGCGCCTATTTTGATCCCGCACATATTCGTCGCACCGAGGCTGTGCATGGATTAAAAACGGATGCATCTGCGCGCTTCGCCAAAGGCACCGATATACAAATCACCGCGAATGCTTTACAGCTTGCCGCGTCGCTTATACTTGACATATGCGGTGGAAAAACCACAGGGACTTTAATAGACCAATACGCGGAACCTTTTCCCCCTACCCCTGTCACCTTGCGGCTTTCAAGGCTTAGGTCCATCAGTTCCATTGACATTCCGGTAGAAACGATAACGCAGATCCTGCAATTGCTCGGAATACGTGTAGTGCGCATTGAGCACGAAACGCTGTATACAGAAGTACCTGCATATAAAAACGATGTGTTGCGTGAAATAGATCTGATCGAGGAAGTGCTTCGCATGTACGGATTCAACAATATTCCGGTTCCTACTACAGTGCGTACACCTTACCTGGTAACCCCTAAGCCGGATAGAGAAAGTATTAAAATGGATACGATCTCTTATATATCTGCGCAAGGTGCGTATGAGATCGCAACGAATGCCATTAGTCGTTCGAAATATCATCAACAGTTTTTACCACAACTTGCAGCGCAGCAGGTAACGCTGTTGAATTCGCTCAATGTTGAATTGGATTGTATGCGCTTAACGCTTGCATTTACCGGTTTAGAAGTGATCGGATACAATCATAGTCACAAGCAAACAGATCTGCGCATGTTTGAATTCGGCAGAACATATCATGCGGTTCAAAACGGTTATGCAGAAAAAGAAGTGTTGGCCATCTATCATTCGGGCAACGCATATGCAGAAACCTGGCGCATGCAACAGCGCAAATCTGATATTTTTGATATACAGGAGCAGGTGTTATCCATTTGTCATCGTATGGGTGTGCAGGCCACGTGGCAAAAATCGGAGCACCCATTATCAGGAATATTCTCTGAGTCGGTATGTCTGGTATCCGGCAAGGTGCAGTATGGTATTTGTGGTATCATTCATTCCGATATTTGCGCGGCGTTTGATATTCGCATGCCGGTATATTATGCTGAATTGGATTGGCAAGCTATGGTTGAACAAATCAGCAGCAGAAAAACGCAATTCAGGGAGATCAATAAATATCCGGAAGTACGTCGTGACCTTGCGTTAGTACTTGATCGCAGCACCACCTATCAAATGGTGGAAATGATTGCCAGGGAGGAGGGTAAACAACTATTGCGTCAGGTGAATTTGTTTGATGTATTTGAAGGAGAGCAGTTAGCAGGTAAGAAAAGTTACGCAATAGGCCTGACCTTTAGTGATAGCAGTCGCACCCTGACCGATAGCGACATAGAGCCTGTGATGCAAAAGCTCATGCAGCGCTATGAAAATGAGCTTGGGGCTGTAATTCGCAAGTAAAAAGTGCTACATTCGTTTCCCGATAATTCATGGATCAGCAATCAAACACCGCAGAAAAGCTTCAGGCCTTAAAGACCGGATTGGAACGCCTGCTCAGGAGTTACCGGGCCGTTCAGCAGGAAAATGAGCTTTTAAAGCAGCAGATCGAGGCTGTTCGCCGGTCGGTACACGACAAGAACAAGCGCATAGAGTCGCTTGAGGAGCAGATGGAACTTCAGCGGACAGCGAGCAGCATTGCCTCCATTTCGCAGATGCAGGAAGGTTCCGGCGACAAGGAAGGGGTGCGCAAGCGTATCAACGACCTGATCAAGGAAGTAGACAATTGCATAGCCCTGTTGAACGAATAAGGGGGTGGGATTTACCCCGGAGGTCACTTTTCATAATCTTTCCTTAACTTTAGCCCTATTGGACTAAAACCGTTTGCAATAAACCCTGATGGAATCTGAGGAAAGCAAGTTGTTGAATATACACGTTACGATTTGCGACAGACCTTATAGGCTCAAGGTACGGCCGGAAGAGGAGGAAAACGTGCGTAAGGCGGCCAGAACCATTGCCGAAAAAATAAAGGAACTCCAAAACCAGTTTACTGGCAGCGACAAGCAGGATTACCTTGCGATGTTATTGCTGACCACGCTGGTGGAGCAACCGGGAGCACAAACCGAACCCGCTTCAACATCTAATGCCGATATGGACAGCACATTAGATGCCCTGAATAAACAGATCGCAGAAGCACTGCAATCTTGAAATGCTCCCCACCTGAACTCATCTCTATTCAGGATCTATTGGCCACGGCGGCGTCCTTCATCATAAAATCATAACTATGAACGAAACCGTCATGTATGCCATTATTGGTGCGGTTGCACTACTGATCGGTATTATCGGAGGTCGTTTGATCTTCGCTCCAAGTAAAAACCAAAATGCTTTAGCACAGAAAGAGGCAGAGGAAATCATTGTTCTTGCAAAAAAGGATGCTGAACTTATCCTCGCCAAAAGTAAAACAGAGGCCGATGCCTATAAAAAGGAACGCTCTCTTGAACTCAAGGATCAAATGATCCAACAAAAGGCCGAAGTAGAAAAAGAACGCCTGCAGAAGGTAGGCAAGGTTGAGGAACACGAAATGCGATTGAAGCAACGTGAATCACAACTTGGTCAGCAGCAACAACAACTCTCTAAAAAAGAAGCCGAGGTAAACAACATCCGTGAAACCCTCAACAAACAGTTAGAGGCGGTGAACATTAAAAAGGCGGAAGTGGACAAGGCTTATGAAACCCATATCAGTAAACTGGAGGATGTGGCCAAACTGAGTGCAGAGCAGGCTCGCAATGAGTTGATGGAAGCGCTCAAAGATGAAGCCCGTAACAAGGCGATGGCGCATATCAAGGAGATTGTGGAAGAGGCAAAACTCAAAGCCAACAAAGAAGCGAAAAAGATCATTTTACAAACAATACAACGCACTGCTGCAGAGCAGGCCATAGAAAACTCGGTGTCTGTATTTAACCTCGACAGTGACGACCAGAAAGGTCAGATCATTGGTCGTGAGGGACGTAACATCCGTGCGCTTGAATCGGCCACCGGTGTAGAGTTTGTAGTGGACGACACGCCTGAAACCATCATCATCAGCGGATTTGACCCGGTTCGCCGCGAAGTAGCCCGATTGAGCTTACAGCGACTTGTAGCAGATGGTCGTATTCACCCGGCACGTATTGAAGAGGTGGTTGCGAAAACCAAAAAGCAGATGGAAGAACATATCATGGAGATTGGCGAACGCACAGTGATCGAACTGGGTGTTACCGGTTTACATGCAGAATTGATCCGTATGGTTGGTCGCATGCGCTTCCGTTCTTCTTACGGACAAAATTTATTGCAACACTCACGTGAGGTAGCCAATCTTTGTGCGATCATGGCTGCAGAATTAGGCTTAAACCCTAAATTGGCCAAGCGCGCCGGATTATTACATGATATAGGCAAAGTACCGGAGGAAGAAAGTGAATTAAGTCACGCTTTGCTCGGTGCCAAATTATGTGAAAAATATGGCGAGCATGCTGCGATTGTGAATGCTGTTGGCGCGCACCACGATGAAATTGAGATGCAATATGTGATCTCACCGATCGTGCAGGCTTGTGATGCGATCAGTGGAGCACGTCCGGGTGCACGTCGTGAAATATTGGAAAGCTATTTGAAACGCATCAAAGAAATGGAAGGCCTTGCGCTTGCACATGATGGTGTAGAAAAAGCTTATGCCATTCAGGCCGGTCGCGAACTTCGTGTAATTGTTGAATCTGAAAAGGTAGACGACAAACGCGCGGAAGATCTTTCATTCAGCATTGCACAAAAGATCCAGGATGAAATGCAATATCCGGGTCACATTAAGGTTACGGTGATCAGAGAGAAACGTGCGATCTCTTTTGCGAAATAAACAAAGTCATATATATGAAGTGCAAAAGCCCCGGTTCAGGCCGGGGCTTTGCATTTGTATCTGGATCAATAAACCTAACGCAAAAGATATAGCACCCGCATTGTAAAACGCGGTTGATACGCCAATTCTCCGTCGAACGTATCTGCAGTTGGCAGGTCAACCTGCACGCCTGTTACCCAATCATTAAATCCAAGCTCAATGCCGGCCATTGCAAAAGCGGATGCGCCTTTTGTTTCCGGAAGGAGCATATCATGGTACATATCGCCCGATGTTGATTCCGCCAATACCCCCACATTGGGCAGGATAGTGCATTTTGGCTTGCGTATGGTGTAACTATATAATACGGTTGCCGATTGCTGAAACCCAAATTGATACGCCAACGCATTCGGAAGATTATACTTTGCTGTATAGTCAATATTCACGCTATGCTTTTTTAATTGATATACAGCCCTAAGCCCGCTCATAAAATCGATACTTCCTGAGCCTGTTGAAATACCTGCGGGCATGTTTTCTGTTCTGAAATCCCGATTAAATGCACCTGTAGGCAACTCCACGCCTGCTTTTACGAACAGATTATACTTGTGTTTTGCCATCATACTATCCAAATTCGAGTATATCCGGAAGGTATTAATCACACCTGCATCACCCAGGCCCATGTACTGTCGCTCTACCTGCTCGTGCAAAATGGTATTCATTTTAACAGGCACATAAGCCGTAAGATGCCACCATTTATTTAAGCCAAAACCTCCGCCAATATCCACGCCGGCAAAGGTTACCCTGGCGTCTGCTTCTCCGGTGGTATTAAATGTGCTGTAGTGTGGTCGCATCAACAGGAAGTTATACAAAGCATAAGAGCTTGGCATATTGAACATCCCTGCGCCGGAGCAACCGCAAATATCACAGGCTTGTGTATTGCCTGCGGTAATGGAGATCACCGCAAGCATCAGTAGTATCTTTTTCATGGGTGCATCATATTACGTGAAAATGAACTTCCTGAGTCTTGCGATCAGCGTAGTTGCTTTCCCATGCTGATATTTGTATATGGCAATCACCCACATCTCCCGCCACAATATCATAATGCTCGTGCACATTCAGGAAGGTTTCTGTGGTAGATGTCTGAAAATTCACCACGGTATCTCCGGCACCATTCATAACTAACAACTCTACGTTGCCAATTGCTTTGGTGCCTTCAATATCAACCTCCATGTGCAATTCGCTACCGACCATCAGCTCCTCATCGGCGGCGGGTTCAATAACCGTGAAAGTAATATCGTAAACAACTGGTGTTTCCTCATCTTTTTTACACGACATCATCAGCATGCCGATCAGAGCGGTAAATAGCAATACCTTTTTCATTTAAAAGCATTTAATAAGATCAATAAAATAATACGAAAACAGTAAAAAGGATAAACGTATTGATCTTATACTCTGGGAGGATCCAGGAGTTTATGGCTATAGGCACCCATATATTGGGGCTGTTGAACGTTATCCATTTGTTGAACATCGAAGCCGGGAGGAATCAATCCAATACAGGCATATGTAATATGAGGCGAAAAAGCATGCACTACCACCACTTGTTCGGTTGGTGTGCTTTCCTGTGTTGTATCCAAAGCAACAGCCTTCGCAAGTTCATTTTCAAGGTAGCAACTACCGTGACAATCTGAAACCGGGTTCAGCTTTTGCTCGCATAAGGTATCTGCGATCCTTGATCGGTTTGCATAAAACCCCACATAGGTCATAAAAGGACCTAACATCACTGCCCAGTAGCAGGCGAAAAGCAGGGTGATCAAAATTCTACGCATACACCTTCACACCGTAAAGGTAGTGAAGGTCTGAGGGACGCAAATGACAAAAATCACCCTTTGCAATAATTTTAAAATATTCAGCATCACTTAAATAAACAAGGGGGCCCAAAGAGCCCCCTTGTTCAAGGTATACTGACAGGAATTATTTAGGCAAAGCCACTTTGTCGATCACATGGATCACGCCGTTACTTTGATAAACATCATACACGCTGATATTGATCAGGTTGCCACTTTCATCCTTTAACTGGATATTATGTTTACCGTTCATCATGGCAGTAAGTGTGCTTCCTTCCACTGTAGTAAGCGTTGCCTGGCCTTTACCTTCTTTGATCAGTTTAGCAATGGCATCGAAATCGTAAGTGCCGCTCAGCACATGGTAAGTAAGTACTGCACTCAGTTTTTGTTTGTTCTCAGGTTTGAGCAGAGTTTCCACTGTTCCGGCAGGTAAATTTTCAAATGCATCGTTCACCGGTGCAAACACTGTAAACGGGCCTGCAGATTTCAATGTTTCCACCAATCCTGCGGCCTGCACTGCAGCTACAAGAGTTGTGTGGTCTTTTGAGTTAACGGCATTTGTAACAATGTCTTTCTGTGGATACATAGACTCGCCGCCTACTGTAGTTGTTTGGGCTTTTGCCTGCATAAAGCTTAAACTGATGATCAAAGCTGAAGCATAAATGGTTAATCGTTTCATATTTGTGATTTTTTGTTTGTTATGCCTCATTTACGTCGAAGCGGGTACTTTGGTTTTATCGGCCATGAAAAAAGATGTTGCCTATACAAAAAAACCAGGGGCCGCATACTTACGTATACGGCCCCTGGTAATTCTGTTATAGTAGGTTTATTTAGGCTTTACATGCTTAAGTACTTTCGCCTCAATATAGAATATGATCTCTTCGGCAATATTTTTCAACTGATCGCCGATGCGTTCCAGCTTTCTGATGATCGAGATGATATACAGGGCGTCACTCAATTTACTGGCATCGCCATTTGAAGCTGCTGTCAGGTTGTCAATCGCTTCGGCATTTATGTGATCCAGGTAATCATCGCTTTTAAATATTTTTCTGGCTATAGAAGTATCTTCCTTCTCGTAGGCTTCATGCACTTCCATTAACATTCTGAGGGCTGCTTCGTACATCGGCATCACATTGCTTTCTTCCATCAGCACTTTGTCCAGCGGCCTGTCGTTTTCGTTAATGTACTTACTGATACCCTCTGCAATATCGCCGATGCGCTCCAGGTTATTATTGATCTTGAGCGCTGCGAGCACAAACCTCAGGTCGATGGCTACCGGAGAGTACAAGGCAATAAAGTTTTCAGCAACACGATCGATCTGCAGTTCCTGACCATTGACTCGTTTTTCAATTTGAATCACTTCGCGAGCAAGATCTTTATCAAAAGCAGCCAATGCATCTTTCGACTTAGCCAGCTGGGTGGTAACCAACTGAAACATTTGGTCGAGTGCCGCCTTTATATTGTGAATCGGATTATCTATCTGTGACATAAGGTCAGGTATTAATGGTTAAAATTTTCGGATCAACCGAATCGTCCGGTAATATAGCTTTGCGTTTTTTCTTCTTTAGGGTTGGTAAAGATGTTTACTGTTTTATCAAATTCGATAAGTTCACCCAGATAGAAGAACGCGGTTTTGTCGCTGATACGTGCAGCCTGCTGCATATTGTGTGTAACGATCACGATGGTGTATTGGTTCTTCAGCTCGAGGATCAATTCTTCGATCTTTGCTGTAGATATTGGATCCAAGGCACTGGCAGGTTCATCCATCAGGATCATGGTTGGCTTTACTGCAAGTGTTCTGGCAATACAGAGTCGCTGCTGTTGACCACCTGATAAAGCCAGTGCCGATTTTTTCAGGTTATCTTTTACTTCATTCCACAGGGCTGCCTGTTTTAAGGATGTTTCGCAGGCCTCTTCTAATACGTGTTTGTCTTTGATACCCTGGATCTGCAAACCATACACCACATTCTCATAGATCGTTTTAGGAAATGGATTGGGTTTTTGAAACACCATACCAACTTCCTTACGTAGTTCCTCTACAAGTATGCGTTTTCCATAGATATTTCTTCCATCGATCAGTATCTCACCGCCCATATGAAAACCATCTATATAGTCGTTCATGCGATTAAACAGGCGCAAAAACGTTGATTTACCGCAACCTGATGGTCCAATAAAAGCGGTAACCGTATTTGGACGAATGGAGAGGGATACGTTTTTCAACGCATGAAACGAGCCATACCAAACGTGCACATCCTGAGCGATCAATTTATTACTCATAACCTTTGCTTACCATTTTACTTTCTTTTGCCAACGATACCTTAGGTATATGGCAACTCCATTCATAATAAATGTCACCAACAGCAGAACAATGATGGCTGCTGCCGCATTGGTGGCAAATTCCTTTTCTGGTCTGCTGATCCAGTTAAATATCTGCATCGGTAATACCGAATAATCATCCATTGGCGTTTGCGGGATCTTGTTCAAATATACAATAGCACCGACTAAGATCAACGGCGCCGTTTCACCCACAGCCCTGCTGATGGCGAGGATCACGCCTGTAACAATACCGCCACTGGCTGCAGGTAATACCTGGCCACTGATGGTTTGCCATTTCGTAGCACCCAATGCAAAACTTGCTTCTCTCAGAGTTTTGGGCACTGCCTTCAATGCCTCACGGGTGGCCACAATAATGATGGGCAGGATCAATAAGGAAAGCGTAAGTGCACCCGCCAACACGCTTGTGCCTAAAGCGGCAACGCGTACAAATACCTGAAGGCCCAAAATACCATAAATGATGGAGGGCACGCCGGCTAAATTGGTGATATTCACCTCTAGGAGATTCGCCAATCTGGATTTTTTTCCATATTCCTCCAAATAAATTCCAGCTGCTATACCAATAGGAATAGCAATTATAGCTGTGAGTACGAGTATCCAGAGTGTACCCATCAATGCAATATAAATACCTGCGCGTTCTGCTTTTCGGGATGGCAAACCGGTAATAAAATCCATGTCGATACGCGCAGCGCCATCCATAATTATATTTACGAGAAACACGCCCAGCATGATGATACCAATCAAGGTACAGGCGATCGCCCATATTTTGAAGATATTGTCTTTTATGCGGTTGACTCTGCTGCTCATATTATTCGTACTTGTGTTGGAATCTCTTCTTCACACGTGCGGAAATCGTATTTAAAATAAAAGTGAACACAAACAATGTGATACCTGCTGCAAAAATACTTCTGAACTCTACAGAGTTTTGCTCAACATCACCCATACTTACCTGAACAATGTAAGTGGTGATGGTTTGTACAGGTACAAGTGGATCAAATGTCAAGCGGGGTTGCTGGCCGGCAGCTACTGCCACGATCATGGTTTCACCGATGGCGCGGGAAATAGCCAGGATCACTGAAACGATGATCCCTGATGAAGCTGCGGGTATCAACACCCTGAATGCAGTTTGAAATCGGGTAGCTCCCATGCCATAACTTGCCTCGCGCAGGGATTTAGGCACAGCATACAAGGCGTCTTCACTCATTGAACTGATGAAGGGAATGATCATGATGCCCATTACGATACCCGGCGACAAAGAATTAAATCCGGACAGTCCCGGAATGATGGTTTGCAAATAAGGCGTGATCACAGTCAGGGCGAAAAAACCATATACCACTGTTGGGATGGCTGCCAATATTTCCAACACTGGTTTGATGACCTGTCTGATACGCGGATGTGCATATTCATTTAAATAAACTGCGATGCTAAGCCCTATCGGCAACGCGACCAATATGGCAATAAAGGAGGTCAATAAGGTGCCGGAAACCAGCGCCATGATCCCATAATGCTTATCGGCAAAGAGGGGCGTCCATTGTTTGTCGGTTACAAATTCAACAATGGAAACTTCTTTAAAGAAGGCAACAGACTCCACCACCAAAACGAATAAAATGCCAATTGTGGTGAGTACTGTCAACCCACCACAAAAGGCTAATATCGCTTCAACTATGCGTTCTTTGCGCTTCATTTTCAGGCATGCCTTAACTTATTGTGCTTCCTGCTTATCGTAGGCTGCTACCTTAGCCTTCATTTCAGTATACTTCTCTGGTTTCAAAGGCACGTAGCCAACTTCCTTTGCCAGGGTTTCTACATTTTCAATGTAAAAGTGCACAAAGGACAATATTTCCGGACGGTTCAAAGCACTTTCATTCACATAAATATACAGCGGGCGTGACAAAGGTGAATATGCGCCGCTTAACACCGTTTCCTGAGTAGGTATCACGCCACCATTGTTATTATCAACCGGCACGATTTTCAATTTGTCTTTATTGGCCTCATAATATGCCATACCAAAATAGCCCAAAGCACCTTCATCGCCGGCAATACCGGTTACGAGGGTGTTATCGTCTTCATTGGCATTGTAATCGCCGCGGCTGTCGCCTTTCTTACCACAGATCACTTCTGTAAAATATTCATACGTGCCAGATGCTGTTCCTGGGCCGTACAGATGGATCTCCATATTTGGCCATTCAGGGCGTACCTGATTCCAGGTTTTAATGGTACCCTGCGCAGCCGATTCCCATATCATCTTCAACTCAGCTACGGTCAGTTTGTCGACCCAGGTGTTTTTAGGGTTCACCATCACAGCCAGGCCGTCATAAGCAATTTCCAACTCGAGATAACGAATGCCAGCCGAATCACAGGCAGCCTTTTCGCTGTCCTTAATAGGGCGTGAAGCGTTACAAATATCAATTTCTCCTCTTCCAAACTTTTTCATACCTCCACCGGTGCCGCTTTCCCCAAGGCCGACGTTCACATCCGGTTGCACCATTCTGAATTCTTCCGCGACAGCTTCGCTGATCGGATATACTGTGCTGGATCCGTCCATTGATACCGAACCGGTCAAGGCGCCGTCTTCGGATGAACTTTTACCCCCGTTACAGGCCGTTAAAACAGCCAGGGAGGCGATAGTGGCTAAGGTCAAGAGCTTTTTCATTGCATCAATTTTATGGTGCGAAGCTAATCCGCCTATGTTACCGGTATGTTAACTTACTATTAATATAACGACATATAAACAATTTCTTAATGAGGGACTACCCAAAAATGGCTAAAAACAAGGGGTTTACGCACTATTAATCTTAATTTTAGTCTAACTTTACGTCCGCTTAACTTTGATTCAACAAATCATTTGAAAAACCGAATACCATGTCAATAGATCGCGTATTACGCTTCTTTCAGCCAAAAGACGCCACCTTCTTCCCGCTTTTTGAAAAAGCTGCAGACAACATCGTGCATATTGCCGATTTGCTGAACAAACTTGTAAGCGAACCTGATATCCAAAAAAGGGAAGAGTTGATCCGTGAAATTGAAAATGTAGAACACTTAGGCGATGAGATCACGCATGAAGTATTGAACAATTTAAATACAGTATTTATTACCCCTTTTGATCGCGAAGATATTCATGCACTTGCCACTTCGATCGATGATGTAGCAGATCACGTGAAAGATGCCGCGCTGCGTATTCGATTGTTTAAACCTCAGCATTTGCCTGTTGGCATCATTAAAATGTCGGACCTCATTTGTCATGGAACCGTAGAAGTACGCAAAGCCATGAAGGAGTTAAAGGATGTTCGCAATTTAGGCAAACTGAAAAAACTCATCATTGATATCAATAACGTAGAAAATCAGGCAGATGCGGTATTTGAAATGGCCATGACCGATTTGTTTGCCAACGAAAAAGATCCGATCGAGATCATTAAGATCAAAGATATCATCGCAAAAATGGAAAGTGCAACTGACCGCTGCGAGGATATAGCCAATGTGATAGAATCCATTATCGTTAAAACTACCTGATTGATATGTTCGGAATCGAATGGATTATCATCATTACGATCTTATTGGCCCTTGTTTTTGACTTCATCAATGGAGCAAACGACGCCGCCAATTCCATTTCAACGATCGTTGCTACAAGAGTATTAAGTCCAACCACTGCGGTAATATGGGCTGCTTTTTTCAATTTCGCTGCCCTGTTTGTGTTTCATAACACAGAGGTATCCAAAACCATGAGTCGTGGTGTGATAGATAAATCGGTGGTTGATGGCGACACCTATTTCATTTTATGTTCCCTGCTTGGTGCCATTGTTTGGGGATGGATGTGCACACGATTTGGAATGCCCATCAGCTTGTCTCATACATTGATCGGTGGATTGATAGGCCCTGCGTTGGTGAAGGCAGGACCTGATGCACTATTATGGTTTGAACCGGACAATAAAGGACTAGGCTGGATACTCACCTTCATTATACTTGCGCCGCTTATCGGCTTGGTACTCGCATACACACTCCAGATACTCACTTTTTGGGCCTTCAGGTTTGCCAAGCCTAAAAAGGTTAATGGTTTCTTTCAATTTATGCAGCTGGCATCATCTGCGGCCTTTAGTTTAGGGCATGGCAGCAATGATGCGCAAAAAACAGCAGGTATCATCATATTATTACTCGCTTCCAACGGACATGCAAATATTGATGCGCCTCCACAATGGATATTTTATGTGAGCTATGTGGTTATCGGATTGGGTACACTCATTGGTGGATGGCGTGTAGTAAAAACAATGGGCCACAACCTGACACCGCTTAAACCTATGGGTGGATTCTGTGCTGAAACTGCAGGCGCCATCACTCTGTTTGGCACTGCATCATTAGGTATTCCTGCTTCTACCACGCATACCATTACCGGCGCCATTATGGGGGTGGGTTCAGCGAAAAGGGTGAGTGCGGTGCGATGGAGCGTTGCTGCAAAGATCATTTGGGCTTGGTTACTTACCATTCCTGCAACCATCATCATGAGCGGTATCATCTACTGGCTCATTATGTTGTTTGTTTAATCAAAAAAGCGCAGTCCTTTTAATGCAGGTTCGATCAAAGCCGGACTTGCAGCCAATATTTTTCCACCGGAAAAATCTGATCCGCCGGCAAAGTCAACCGTATGACCACCTGCATGTTGCACGATGAGTATTCCTGCAGCAATGTCCCAGATATTCAAATACCCTTCATAGTAGAGGTCAAGTCTGCCGCAGGCCACATAGCATAGATCTGTAGCAGCTGTTCCGAGGCGACGTATATCGCGACCATGATCCAGAAAATATTTTAATGTTTCTGCAATGGCCTGCGTCCTGTCGTGGTGACGAATATATGGGAAACCTGTTGCGATCAATGCATCCTGTAAAGTTGGACAAAAGGAGACTGATATGGGTTTTCCATTGAGATAAGATGGGGCTCCTTTCCAGGTATAAAACATTTCATCCTGCACCACTTCATACACTACTCCTAATATCAAAGTATCTTCCAACTGAAGCGCAATACTAATACTGTATATCGGTATCCCATGCACATAATTCATGGTGCCGTCCAGCGGGTCAATGATCCAATTATAAGCGCCAGGTGTTTGATCGACTGTTTTTTCTTCTGTGATAAATCCTGCTTCGGGCAGCAATGCAGATAGAAATTTTACAAGTTCACGTTCTGCGTACATATCCACGGCTGTCACAAAATCACGCACCCCTTTCTTCGCTACATCCACCTGTTCGAATTGTTTTCTTTGTGCGCGCATATACGCACCGACAGGTCGGATGCCTTCTATGAGTGTATGACATAATTTTTCCAGATCCAGGGTATGCATGTGCGTCACTTTATTTTTTTGACTGCCATTTAGCTCGTATGCTATATATGGCGAATATGCATAAAATACCCGCACTGATCCACATCGCAAATCTGGCAAGATAGTCGCCGTTTCTGGTGTAAAAAGTGAGCCGGGTATTCACAGGAAGGTAGTCGCTGATCACAGCATCTTCTTCCCATTCAGTCGCTTGAGAGATATCTCCCCGTTGATTGATAAAACATGAGGTGCCTGTATTTGCAGATCGTGCGATACAACGCCTAGTTTCAATACTGCGCAAACTTGCATACATACAATGTTGTTTATATCCATCAGAGTCGCCCCACCATCCATCATTTGTTATGATGCCAATAATGCCCGCGCCCTGTTGCACATAGTTGCCAACATATTCACCGAATACGCTTTCATAACATATCACAGGAGCGATGCCAATGCCATCCTGATTGAAAAACACAGTGCGCTCTTTTTGAATGCCCAAACTTCCACTTATTCCACCAAGCTCTATGGTGAGTGCGTTCAATTTACTTAATAATTCAGGATAAGGCATGCGTTCAACCCCCGGCACCAATTTCGATTTGTGGTAAAAACCGATCGGCCCTTTCTGATTTAATGCGAGTGCAGTGTTATACACATCATACCACATCGTATCAGGGATGGCGTTTGCATATTTCCCCGTAATGAGTGCACGCGATGTAGCTGTTTTATCCGCATCGTTTTGGAACCTTTCATATCCATTGATCCCCACGATCATGGTCAGGTTTGGCAAAGAATCAAGTGCCTTTTTTAAATCCCGAACCGGTTTTTGTGCAGATAAACGATCGAGCCAGATGATGTCCTGGATCGAAGTTTCAGGCCACAATAAAAAATCGGTATTCACATCTGTTTTTTGCATGGACAATTGCAGCATTTTATCCATTTGCACTTCATAGGGAATAGTGAATTTTTCGGTATAAGGATCAAAATTTGGCTGTAGTACCGTGATCTTGACCGGATCACCAATGTCCTTATAGCGTGCATACTGGTATTGAGAAATGCCTATCGGGATACCGATGAGTGCTATGGCAAGTACCAGGAGGGGTAACATTTTACGACGTGCCGCCTGCACAGACATGGCTGATACTGTCGAGCTCCACACCTTGATGATACGTAAGCCTAATATATTTCCAAGCAACACCCACAAGGTACCGCCAAACACACCTGTTACACTATACCACTGTACCCATTTATACTGAGCTGCGAAAACGTTTCCGATCGTGAGCCAGGGCCATGTGAACTCCCATTGGAGATGGATATATTCGAAACTCATCCAAAAGACAATAAAAGCCAAATACCCGGTACGGTCGCCAAATCGCCCTCGCACCTTTCTGGAGAGCATATACGGCACCGACATCAGGGCAGCGTTGGCGATGATCGCGAATGCTCCGCCGGCCAGACTGGCGCGGGACACCCACCAAGTAGCCAGCAGGTTCCAGATGAGGAGTCCGGTGTATACAGAAAGCCACACTTTAAACCCTGTATAACGGCGGTAACGTGCGGTAATGGCATCATCTGCCAGAAAGAGGGGAATAAGCCCCACAAAAGCCGGCAATGCAGTATGGAAGGGCGGCCATGCACTCCACATCAGCAATCCAGACAACAAGGGTAGTCCCAAAAATAAGATGATCGGCCCCTGGCGCATAACTTTTGTTCGGGTGAAGATACAAGATTTAGCTACAGAAGGATCAAACGTGGATTGTTGACATTTCGTGCCTTCATTGCTGAACACTCTACCCTAAAGCCCTAACTTTGCCATGTTAACTTATGGTAAAAATTGGAGTATTGGGGGCCGGGCATCTGGGTAAGATACACCTCAAATTATTAAAGGAGATCCCGGATGCTGAACTGGTCGGATTTTATGACCCTTCGGATGCGCACGCAGCAGCAGTTACGGAACAGCTGGGTATACCCAGGTATTCCACTATGCAAAAGCTTATCGACGCCACTGATGCCATTGATATCGTAACTCCAACCATTTCACATTATGAATGTGCAAGAGCGGCCATCAAAAAGGCTAAGCATATCTTCATCGAAAAGCCGGTAACCCAAACCGTGCATGAAGCAAAATCTCTTGTAGCTCTGGCGCACGAAGCGCAGATCAAGGCACAGGTAGGGCACGTAGAACGATTCAATCCGGCATTTCTGGCCTTGCAGGGTCAAAGTATACAACCGATGTTCATTGAGTCGCACAGGTTGTCGGCTTTTAACCCAAGGGGAACAGATGTCTCTGTTGTATTGGATCTGATGATCCATGATATCGATATTGTATTACATCTCGTTCGTTCCAATGTAAAAAAGGTGTCAGCAAGCGGGGTAAGGGTCATATCGAACCAACCCGATATTGCGAATGCACGTTTAGAATTTGACAACGGGTGTGTAGCCAACCTTACTGCCAGCAGGATCTCCATGAAAAAAATGCGGAAAATGCGTTTATTTCAGCGTGATGCCTATATTTCTGTTGACTTTGCCGATCATGTGACAGAAATATTAACGCTGGAAGATGCGAAAGCGGAAGACGATGCGTTATCTATTGAGATCAACACGGGTGATCAGTTCACCAAAAAAACAGTAAGATTGCAAAAACCCGATATCATACCGGTAAATGCGATCAAAATGGAGCTTGAATTATTCATCAAAGCCATACAGGAAGACAGTGAACCACCTGTTACCATTGAAGATGGATATCGCGCACTGCAGGTAGCGCATATGATCCTGCAAAAAGTAGAAAAAAACGCCTCATTTCAATGAATCAGATTATTCGGATCCGATATTTAGGTTTTGGTTTAGTAGCCGCCTTGCTGATGCACATATCAGCCTGCACCCTGTTCGATCCGGAAGAGCAGATTCCCACCTATATTCAGATCGATACGATCACTGTCACCAGCACGGTAGAAACACAAGGATTTCCCAGCAGCAAGATCATTGATGCCTGGGTATATGCTAATGGCACATTCATAGGTGCGTTTGAATTACCGGCCACTATTCCCATTTTAGTGGAAGGTGAATCGGAGATCATTGTATATGCGGGCATTAAAGAAAATGGGATCTCCGGTGTATCCATGATCTATCCATTTTATAATGCATATACGACTACGAAAACACTGGTAGCCGGGGAAACAACCTTGTTGACACCAAATGTCACCTATAAACCTGCTGCCGGAATCACGTTTTCACTGCTCGAACGTTTTGAAAGCAGTAATGCCTTTGAGGATAATGAAACTGATGTATCATTGACCACCACAACAGACCCAACGCTTGTTTTCGAAGGCAACAGGTCAGCGTTTACAACCCTTCAGGACGACCTTGATACTTTCCGGGTGATCGCCAGCAATCCGATCGTATTTCCCGGTGCAGATAAGCAAATGTTTTTGGAGCTTGATTACAGAGCCGACATTCCATTTAATGTCTGGTTAAAATGTAATACTGCCAACCAGCCTGTTTATGATGAGGTGCTCACGATCACGTCAAAGGAAAACTGGAATAAGATCTATGTGAACCTCAATCCATCCCTGCAATTTTTCGCACAGTATGATCCGGAATCAATTCAATTAGAATTTAGAGCGATCCATACCGATACAACAGTTGCACAGCTCTTTTTCGACAACGTCAAGATCATACAAACCAAATAATGCGATTTAAGAAAAAGATAGGCATACTCACCTATATCGTGTTCGACTACCTGTCGGCCATGGTCGTGTGGGCAGGTCTTTTCTTTTTCAGAAAGCTGGTGATTGAAGATGTGCCGGTGAATATCCACAAGCAGGTATTGCAGGATAACAATTTTTATGTCGGCGTGCTAAGTATTCCATTTATCTGGCTGCTTTTACATTTTATAGCAGGCACTTATACCGACATCTATCGCAAATCGCGATTAGCCGAGATCACACGCACCTTCCTGATTACATTCATAGGCGTACTCTTTATTTTCTTTGCCTTGCTTCTGGATGATTATGTGAAAGGTTACCGCGATTACTATCAGGTATTTTTCGTGCTGCTTGCCGGTCAGTTTCTGGTTACCACCACAGCGCGGATGATCATCCTGACGAGGGCGAAAAGGCAATTGCAAAAAGGCTTGGTGGCCTACAATACGATCATCATTGGCAGCGATCAGCGTGCTTCCTCCATTCATCAGGAGATCATACACTATAAAAAATCACTCGGGTATG
>JAYRVB010000448.1:0-5384 GCA_041918775.1 Chitinophagales bacterium | reverse complement strand
TAGCAAACTCATCCAAATTCAAAGTGCTTGGATTAAACAACATTCACATTTGTTTGATGAAAGTTTGCTACTACCGAATCCATGAGCCCATTTAACCGCAAAGTGCGCTAAGGTATGCGCAAAGGGTCGCAAAGATGACTTCGAGAACATTTCGCGCCGGATTAACAAGATTGGAGATTATTATGAAATCTTTTTTTCATAACCAATTAACCGCTTATTCAAGCAGCCCGGTGAAAAACATCGCCATAACAACTCACATCAGGAAATCCTGTTTCGTAAAAATTAATATGCATAGTTGAAGTTCAATGAAAACTATGATAAATTTGTGATACTCATGTGATGAATGATAAATATGTTGATATGATAGAGAATGAGTTGAGCAAAAAAATAATCGGTTGCGCTATTAAAGTACACTCAACGCTTGGACCCGGTTTGTTAGAAAATGCTTATGAGGAGTGTTTGTTTTACGAACTGCAGAAGGCGGGATTAATGGTGCAAAAACAAAAGGCACTTCCTTTAGTCTATTATGACATAAAACTTGAGGCCGGCTACAGGGTCGATCTGCTTGTTGAGAAAAAGGTTATCATAGAAGTAAAATCCGTAGAAGGCATTAATGAAATTCATTTTGCCCAAGTACTAACTTATCTGAAGCTTTCTGAGTGTAAATTAGGTCTATTAATAAATTTTAATGTAAAGAGCTTGCGCGACGGTATAAAAAGAGTTGCAAATAACCTTTAATCATTACAAACAAAAACCAATTTTTCAATTAGCCCATTTTACCGCAAAGGGTCAAAGGTTTACGCAAAGGAACACAAAGAAATAATAGCAACCTTTGCGAAACTTTGCGCAGAACTTTGCGATCCCGAGTAATCGGGACTGCGGTTAAATTTATATGAACGCACAACGAAGCAGCGTAGTCCAATTCAAAGCAACTGGTAATAAAAAATCATTACTCCAGATCTGTGCTGAGTTTGTAGCGGCAGATGCGGTTGTTGCCTTTGTCGGCTACGTAGACGACTTTGCGGAGGTAGGCTACGCCGCTTGGGTCGATGAGGTTGAAGGGGCCGCTGCCTTCGCCGCCGAAGCTGGCGATGATCTGTTTGGTATTGGGTGAACCGGCAGGTGGATTTACACCTTCATATCCTTTCCGTGTGAATTGATACAAAGAATCTGTACCGGCATCCGTAACAAAAATATATCCGGTGAAATCAGGTGCAATATATACATCCGTCGGTTGCACGAAACGATCAGGCGCGTATAAAAAACGATCTGCTTTGGTGTAATCAAATACAGTGAGCGCCGCATTTTCTCCATAAACAATTCCCGCTTCCGGATCAATGGTTTGTGTGATCCACAACACTTTATACGGTGCAGCAGGTTGATCGAGACACACAATGAATTCTGCTGATGAAGAAATGCCACTCAAACTTTGCGGAGGCGCTGCAAATGTGCTAATGCCTGCGATATCCCATACTGATTTTAAGTTTCCTGTAACAGGAGATAATCCATTGGCATAAGCGATATTTTCACCTTCCGCATCATAAAATAATACCGCATTATCCGGTCTTGCAATGCCACCCAGATCATTATTCGGGCCTTTGCGACTTACATACAAAGTATTATCTGCCAGTGTAGCCAGACCGGTAAATGTGACCGCTTCATCTTCAGCGCCGCGAAAGGCTGTAATATTTCTCGACACATCACAAAATGGATGGATCAGGGTGTCGATAATTTCCACAGCACCGAACGAAGTACCGGTCAAATGATAAATAGCCGGTAAATTTTCAAACACACCATCGTTGTCGACATCATAATCGACACGACCTGCTACATAGGTATGCAATCGTCGATCCTGTGTGATATCCGTTGCGCCGGGAATATCAATGATCGCATACACCGTGCCTGTTTGATCGAGCACTTTTACCCCTTCGTCATCTATCACATAGATCATTTCATCGTAGCCGCAATAAATATCTCGTGGGTTGATAAAATCTGTCCAGTATGGCAATACCGGTACATATCCTACTTCATCTTGTACCAATTCCGGATCGATGGCGCCTTCTTCAAATATTTCATCTACCACCGCATCTTCTCGCGAGCCGAATAAAAAATCGCAACCCGACATGGTCCATATATATACCATGCTCAATCCTATGCCGAGCCACTTCTTCATCTGCTTTGAGTTGCTTGTTTTCCGAGTCCGTTAGGTAATGTATATACGAGGCCTATCTTATTGATAAGGCCTAATGCCGTATCATAATTACAACCGTAGTCTAATTTGATCGTACCAAAGTGTCTGCGCAGATAAGTGCCGAATCCAAACGCCGGCATGGCATTTCTGTCGGTGGCAAATGTGTACCCTGTGCGCGCATACAATAATCGCTTCCAGCTATACTCTGCACCGATGCTGTATGTTTCATTATTGTCTGTAGGGTGATTCAACTGAAATGCAGCTGTGAGCACATGCGCATCATTTTTGATCGCGTCCCAGGCAAAGCCCAGGCGAAACACGGTAGGCACTGCGATCTCTGTAAATTCTGTAGCTGTGGAACTATCCTGCAAATTGATCACAGTGATCTCGCCTCCCGGTTGTGTATTGAATCCGAAATTGGTGATGGCGACCGCAAACCGCGTATTTTGTATGCCGATATCATATTGAAATCCGAAATCGAACACAACATTCTGATTGTGCACGGTGGCCAGATCTTCACGCACATATTTTGCTGTAACGCCGAAACTGAACTGATCGGTGAGTTCGCGCGCGAGTGATACACCGATACCGGTATTGGTTGCGCGAAAGGTTTGACCTGTGCCATAAGGTAAAAATTCGGTGGTCACGTCCATCTCCCCCGCATCAAAATATTGCAGACTCACACCGATCAAAGTGTTATATCCTAAACGATAACTGACACCACCGAAATTCATGCTGGTGCCCGCTGCATAATCAGTGTATTGCACGCCTGCATGCAGCTTATTGGTATCCAATTGCGTAAGTCCGGCAGGATTCCAATATAAAGCACTCAGATCATCCACCACCGCCAGATAGGCTTCACTCATTCCCGCAGAACGCGCGTCGGGGCCAATCTTTAAAAACTGCCAACCGGTAGTTGCCGTACGAGAATCACCATAGGAAGGCAATAGCTGAGCTTCAGCCGTGAGCAGACTGAAACACAATGCGATACCTGCAAGGACCCTGCGATACATGTCGCAAAGATAATGAAAGGGCTTATTGGGCAACGTCGAAAGTCGAAGCCCGTAAAACCGCCAATTGTTCCCGCATAGTAAGTAAAATCTGCCCGATCACGCTTTACTTTGCATCATGCCTGAATTACTCCCACCCGCCCTGGAGCAATATGTAGCCGAACATACCACAGCCGAATCTCCCTGGTTGGCGCGCCTGAACAGGAATACGTACGTTAAGGCCATGATGCCGCAAATGTTAAGCGGACATGTGCAGGGACGTGTGTTGAGCATGCTCAGCCATATGCTCAAACCCAAACATATTCTGGAGATCGGCACATTTACCGGATATAGTGCATTGTGTATGGCCGAAGGATTGCAGGAAGGCGGAAAACTGACCACCATTGATATCAATGAGGAACTTACCCCCATGGTGCGAGAGGCCATTCAGGAGGCGCAGATGCAGGACAGGATACAACTTATGACTGGCAATGCGCTCGATATCATTCCGACACTGCAAGGTCCTTTTGATATGGTGTTCATCGATGCCGACAAACAGAATTATGCCCGTTATTTTGACCTGGTGATCGAAAAAGTGCCAATTGGCGGACATATACTGGCCGACAATGTGCTTTGGAGCGGCAGAGTAACAGATGCACAAAAAGACAAGGATACCCTTGCTATAGACGCCTTTAATAAAAAGGTTGCGGCCGACGCGAGGGTGGAACAGGTGATCTTATCGGTGCGCGATGGAATCACCCTGATGCGACGGGTGTCCTGAGCGATACGCAGGCCGGAATTCGCATAAACAGCTGCTTTTCAGGACTTTATTTGCTCATTTTATTGGAATTTCCCCCCTTTCGGGTGGAAATATGGCCTGATATTGGGCTTATATGCTTGATAATTTTACCATGGCGCATTGCGTTTTGTAATGGGCCGGAGAAAAGTTTGTCAAGTATGAAAAGAAGCACCACAACCTTTTTATTCGTTTGCCTGTCTATGCTCGCCACAGCCGCGCAGCCTAGTCAGCAGATCCTGGATTATATCGATCAGTATCGCGCCATTGCCGTTCAGGAAATGATCGAGTATAAAATACCGGCCAGTATCACCATGGCTCAGGGCATCATCGAAAGCGGTGCCGGATTAAGCCAGCTTGCCAAAGAATCCAATAACCACTTTGGTATTAAATGTCATACCGACTGGACCGGAGAAAAGGTATATCACGACGACGACGAAAAAGGCGAATGCTTTAGAAAATATGATGATGTTGCCGACTCTTACCGCGATCACAGTACTTTTCTTTCTTCCAAGCAGCGCTATGCCTCTCTTTTTGAATTGGATCCTGATGATTACAAAGGTTGGGCAAAGGGATTAAAGGCTGCCGGATATGCCACTAATCCAAAATATGCCGATATGCTCATTAATATGATCGAAGAGTATCAATTATATGAGTTGGATAAAATGACTTTGGCAGACCTCAAAAAAATAGAGAAACATCCCAAAGAAAAAACGCCCGACAAACAAACAGATACGGCCAACAACGATCCTAAACAACCAGATAAAAAAGATGATCATGTAAGCTGGAACGGTTATGCAGCTGAAGTGTATTACTTTAATCGCATCCCAACAATAACTGCACGGGCAGGGGATACACCTGAATCCATTGCCAAACAACATCATATCAAACTCAGTCTGCTCAAAGACTACAACGATATCGAGCAGGGAGGCAACTTTGAGGAAGGCACGAAAATATACTTACAACCAAAGCGCAAAAAAGGCACGGAAAAATATCACACCGTAAAAACCGGTGAAACCATGTGGAGTATTTCACGTGATGAGGGTGTACGATTGTCAAGTCTGTATACTTATAATCGCATGCAACCCGGACAAGAGCCTGCCGTTGGGGAAGAAATTTCTCTGCGTAAAAAACGCAAAGAACCTGTACAACTGGCCTCAACTAAAACGAGCAAGCTCACCATCACCAAAAAATCAAATCCACCTGCACAGGAAAAACCGCAGGAAAATACCAAGCCCGAGTTCCAGGACACCAATAACGATATCTACATTGATTTTGAGGAAGAAATACCTGAAAGCACGCAGAAAGCTGATGATAACCCTCAACCGAAACAAAGCACCACAGAAACTCCTGCAACGGATCCGGTTGATGAAAAATCTGACGTGATATTGGTTGAACAATACCATAC
>JAYRVB010000447.1:0-1817 GCA_041918775.1 Chitinophagales bacterium | reverse complement strand
CCACCACATACGCATCATCTATTGCCGGTACACCATTTAATGCTGCAATACATTCAAATGTATTATATGGCGCGTAATCAATTGTTTTAATAGCGTATACACCTGTAGCAAAATCCAACGTAGCAATTTCTACATAATCGCCCACAGCAGGATCAAAAAACGTTCCACTCATTTGATAACGGATCCATTTCAGATCGCCATCTGCTGTTTCTGTGATGGCGCCACCTGTTGCGTTTGCCAATGTGGGTGGATAGGATTCATTATAACTCCACCAAAGATCTTCCTGCACCACTGTGATCATTGGTTCGTACAGATCAAAAAATGCACCTGCATTTTTAGTCCCGGTGATCACATATTCGCCGGTGCTGATCTGTATCACACTGTTCGCCCAATAACCCGGCGCATCATTGGAAATGCCAAATGCACCCCAGGGTTCGAAGGCTTCGTTGAATCGAAAAATATAATCGGTAGTATCTGCACCTGTTGCGGTGAAGTCGGCGATCACCATACAGTGATCATCCTGATTGTGAATGATATCGACGGTTGTTGCGGTAACTATTGTACCAATATCGTATGGAATAATATCGAAATAATCATGAGATATAGTTCCGATCACTGAGCCATCTGTTGGATCCAGTTCATAACGCGTTACCCTTTGCAAAATATCATCGGCAACGATACACGCAATGTTTCCGGATGGTAATTCGTAAGCATAGGTTTGTGATGCACTGTTTTCAGGCATAGGGTCGGTCCACGCATCGGAATTCCACAGCTCGGTGCCTCCGGCATTTGTGCAGAGGAAATACGGACGGTATCCGGGAATGGTAATGCCACTCAATAAAAAATTACCTCCGGTGGTTTGCGAAGCGCGCATGGCTACTTCCATGGTGCCGGGTTTATCGTAGGTATTTTCCCAGGCTACTGAACCATCCACGTTAACAGCGGCCAGCGTGAGCGCCCCTTCCTCAATATCGATTAGCCCGATATCACCAAATACGTAAGTCATATCATCGGCCCCAACAATCAGGTCTTTAGCATTTGCTCCGGGCCAGAGGATAGTACCCTGACTGGCATAGCTCCAGGGTGTTTGTGCCGCGAGGGACATGGCGGCCAGCATCAACGGGATGCAGAGAAATCGTTTCATAGTATTAAAGTTAAGTAATGGTTGAACTATAGAGCAAAAGTGCGGTATGCAGATTCGGTATACAATTACTTTTTCCCTACATTTATAGCGCGATCTACATGCTGAAAAATACATATCTTGCTGTTTTTCAACTATTTATGTGTTTTATGGGGTTGCAATTATACCTATGTCAAAACCCAAACTCCTCTTAGCCTATGCTGCTTTAGCGCCTCGTGAGCGGCAGCTTTTCGGCCAATTCGTGCGGAGTCCGTTCCATAACACGCGGGAAAAGCTGATCAGGTTGGTGGAGGTGTTGGAGGAACTGCACGCCGGCGAAGAGCCGGCTGAGTGGGATAAGGTGGCTGCCTATAAGCGCGTTTTCGGTCAGGGTCGCTTTCAGGAATTACAGCTCAATAACCTTGTCAGCGATCTTTTTCAGTTACTGGAACACTTTATGGCCTGGCAACAATTCATGCAAAAACAAGACTGGCAGGATGTGTTGATCATGGAACATTTATTGTCGACCTCCCAAACTGAATTGGCTGAGCGTTTCATGAAAAAACTCAGCGAACAAACCGTGGTCGACGACTATATGCAATATCGCATTCACCTGCAGGCCGATCAATTCTTTTTTCAACGTTCGCGGAAAAATGAAAACACCTGGTTACTCAAAGGACAGGAATCGCTCGAACTG
>JAYRVB010000446.1:0-3241 GCA_041918775.1 Chitinophagales bacterium | reverse complement strand
GATATCAGAGATGTGAATTTTCTGATCGAGTTACTCGGTCAGATGGGTGTGAAATTGAACAGGCACGATGCGCATACCTGTACCTTTCAGGCAGATGCGATAGATTTCGATTACATCCATAGCGATGAGTTCATGCAGCAAAGCCGCAAAATGCGCGGATCAGTAATGGTGATGGGACCATTGCTTGCTCGTTTCAAATTTGCCATACTGTCGAAACCGGGTGGAGATAAAATCGGTCGCCGCAGATTGGATACCCATGTGATGGGATTCATTCGATTGGGTGCAACGTTCAATCCGGAAACTGGCAAGATCACCGCAGAGCGTTTGAAAGGAAATTACATGTTACTGGATGAAGCATCAGTAACAGGTACTGCCAACATATTGATGGCAGCCGTTTTAGCAGAAGGCACCACAACTATATATAATGCCGCCTGCGAGCCATATCTGCAGCAATTGTGTAAGATGTTGGTACAGATGGGTGCGAAGATATCAGGTATCGGTTCTAATTTACTTACGATCGAAGGCGTATCGTCACTGGGTGGATGTACCCATCGTATCTTACCCGATATGATCGAAATAGGCAGTTTCATTGGACTGGCTGCCATGACACAAAGTGAGATCACCATCAAAGACGTGCATTACGAGCAGTTGGGAATCATTCCAGAAGTGTTTGGTCGTTTGGGGATTGCCATGGAACGGAGGGGCGATGACTTGTATATTCCGAAGCAGGAATATTATGAGATACAGAATTTTATTGATGGCTCTATTCTTACTGTTGCAGATGCGCCATGGCCGGGATTCACTCCTGACCTGATCAGTATAGTGTTGGTAGTGGCTACGCAGGCCAAAGGCAGTGTGCTCATCCACCAGAAAATGTTTGAAAGCCGACTCTTCTTTACAGATAAACTTATCGAAATGGGTGCACAGATCATTTTGTGCGATCCGCACCGGGCTACTGTTATCGGTTTAGAGCGGAAAACCCGTTTACGTGGACTTGAAATGAGTTCACCTGATATCCGTGCGGGTGTAGCTTTGCTCATCGCTGCTTTATCGGCGGAGGGCAAAAGTATCATTCGCAATATCGAACAGATCGACAGGGGATATCAATACATCGACAAGCGCTTACAGGCGATCGGTGCCCAAATTGTAAGGATTTAAGCGAACACAGCGACAACTTAGCCTGTCGTTTATGCGCCTATGTGGAAATGTGGACTGCATAAGCGTTGGCACATTGTATTTTTGCGCTTGCATTGCAGTTCTCCCGAACAACCACACACAAAACTAAAGGGATACGTGCAATTAACTTATCGTACAATCCGCATTCCGGTTTTGCTCCTCTTTGCACTTCTGGTTATGCACTGCGCACCACCTCAAGTGGTAGTGGGTACCAAAACCGGTAACCAGGCTCCTGAGATATCATTGATGGATGTCGAAGGCAATTCACATACATTAAGCAGCTTACAGGGAAAACTTGTGCTCATAGAGTTTTGGGATGCAGCCAACTCTACAGCGCGACGCAACCATTTTGAAATTCAGAGGGTCTATAATAAGTACAAGCAAAGTAATTTTTCCAATGGAAATGGTTTTGCTGTTTACAGCATCAATATTGACCCCGATGCGGCAAGTTGGAATAACGCCGTAAAAGAAGACGGAATTGTTTTTCCGGCTGTGGTACATGATCCCAAGGGATGGAACAGTGCGGTGGTGAGTGCGTATGGCATCACTTCACTCCCTAAATATTTTTTAATCAATGAAAAAGGAATCATCATCAATCACAATATCCTGATACCCGATCTGGAGCGCATATTGACTGATCAAATGTAAGACATGACCAACAACAGATTTGCAAAAAAAGCCCGTCTGAACAGCACACGCAGTATTCTCCTCACCTCTCTCCTCGCATTGCCGCTTTTATTCAGTGCAGGGTGTAGCACCAGTCAGGAAACAGTGATCAAATCGCCTGTAGAGGTGGGTCGCAAAGCCCCTGAGATCCTCACTGAAACTGAAAATGGCGCTAAAATGAGTCTCAGTCAACACAAAGGTTCCTACGTGTTAGTCGCCTTTTGGGATTCGGGAAATACAGCAGCCAGAAAAGCCCATGCGGAGCTGCAACATATTTACAATACGTATAAGGATGCCGAATTTCGCGATGCCCATGGTTTTTGTGTGTTCTCGGTGTCTCTGGATACGGATCGGGATGCCTGGTTGAAGGCGGTGCATGAGGATGGGATCAACTGGCCATGCCAGACGATCGATACTGGCGGGTGGAACGCTGTTTCTGCGAAAACTTATGGGGTAAACTACACGCCAAAGTACTTTTTGGTAGATGGCGAGGGTAAGATCATAGACAAGCATGTAGACATCGATATGCTCGACGATGCCCTGGCTGAGCAGCTCAGCAAACGCGCCGGACGTCCTTAAGCGTTTTTTCCTGTGTCAATTTGTCAAAACTAAGCGGGTGGCAGTATTTTTGCCCTCCCGAAAAAGCATTGCCCCACCGGGGTGATGTGCATTTTTGTCAGATTCAAGCAAAGTGGTATGAACGAACAGGAAATAAAAGACATGCAAGACCAGGAATTACCTATTGATCAGGAGCAAAGCAAAGAGCAGGAGCACAACGCCCTGCCGGTGGATGAAGGCACTTCTGATACGGGTACAGACCCCATAAAGGAGTTGGCTGAGCAGAAGGACAAGTTCATTCGCCTGTTGGCAGAGTTCGAAAACTACAAGCGTCGCACGACAAAGGAGCGACTTGAGTTGTTTAAAACAGCAGGATTGGAGGTGATCAAAGACCTCCTGCCCGCACTGGATGACGTGGATAGGGCTGAAGCCGCCATTGCCACTGCCACCGATGTGGAGGCTGTGAAAAGCGGGTTGAAGCTCATGAGCGATAAACTGCGTGCTGTTTTGCAACAAAAAGGCCTTAAGGAGATCGAATGTAAGGGTGAAGCTTTTGATACCGACCGTATGGAAGCGATCACTGAGATTCCTGCACCTACACCTGAATTACAGGGTAAGGTGGTGGATGTTTTAGAAAAAGGATATACCCTGAATGATAAGATCATTCGTTACGCAAAAGTGGTAGTTGGTAAATAAGGATCACCCGGGCTGCAACAGACAACAACATGGCAAAGAGAGATTATTACGAAATATTAGGCGTAGGCAGGTCTGCGCAAGCCGATGAGATCAAAAAGGCTTATCGAAAACTTGCGTTGCAATATCACCCGGATAAAAACCCGGG
>JAYRVB010000445.1:0-2444 GCA_041918775.1 Chitinophagales bacterium | reverse complement strand
CATTCAAAGCACCATCGACAGAGTAGATTCAGAAAAGGATCTGGTTTACCTCAGCGATGGCAGTGCTTTGCATTATGATATATTGATCATCGCCTCCGGTTGCAGCATTGCACCTGAGGAAGTGCCCGGAATGAAAGACAAACTGTGGTATAAAGACATTTTCGACTTCTATTCATTTGATGGTGCGAAGGCATTACATGATAAACTCGCATCATGGGAAGGCGGTAAGCTGGTGATCCACATCACTGAAATGCCGATCAAATGCCCTGTTGCACCATTAGAGTTTGCTTTTCTGGCAGATGATTTCTTCAGGCATAAAGGCATGCGCGATGAGGTGGAGATCACTTATGTAACTCCACTGGGTGGTGCGTTCACCAAACCATTTGCGGCACAAAAACTCGGACACCTCATCGAAGAGAAAAACATCAAACTGGTAACAGACTTTTATGTGGAGCATATCGATAACGAAACCAAATCGCTCCACGACTATGGTGGCCAGGTAGTTAATTTCGATCTGCTGGTAACTGTTCCTTTGAACAAAGGAGCTGCATTTGTGGGCAGAAGCGGATTTGGAGATGAACTGAATTATGTGCCAACAGATAAATTCAGCTTACAGACTACGATCAAGGAAAACATTTTCGCTATTGGTGATGCCACCAGTCTGCCGGCAAGTAAAGCAGGTTCTGTTGCGCATTTCGAATCAGAAATTCTGACTGAGAACATTCTGCACTATATCAAAGGCGAACCACTGCAGGCAAAATTTGACGGTCACGCCAACTGTTTCGTTGAAACCGGCAATCACAAAGCCATCCTGATCGATTTCAATTACGATCATGAACCGGTTGACGGCACCTTCCCATTTAACGGTGTAGGTCCGATGTCGCTTATGGAGGAATCATTGACCAACCATATGGGCAAACTCGGATTCAAATGGATCTACTGGAATGTGCTGATGAAAGGACGCACTATACCGTTCATCACTCCAACCATGAATTTAGGTGGCAAACACCTCGAACACGAAATGTTGAATAAATAACCCTTTAAATATACAACTATGACAAACGTAATAATGGACAAAGCGATCAAACTGAACAATGAAGGTTTTCTGCTTGACTTCAGTCAATGGGATGAAGATGTTGCGCGCGAGATCGCCGCAAAGGAAGCCGTTGGGGAACTCACTCCTAAACACTGGGAAGTGATCCACTGGTTGCAGGATCAATACAAACAAAAAATTGCGCTGACCATACGCAAAGTGGGTGCAAGTGGCGTAGTGGATATTAAAGAATTCTATGCGCTATTTCCCGGTGGTCCGTTGAAAAAAGCGGCGAAAATTTCCGGCATTCCAAAACCGGTTGGATGTATTTAACCCTTCAAAAAAAATCATTATGGAAGACTTACTGACCAAAGATGCTCCGGTTATTGACCAGGTTAACGATCAGGAGCCGATACGCAAAATGAACTTCATCTTGTCGAAAGCAGGATTAGATAGTGTATATGCATGTTTCATTATGGCCAATGGTGCTCGCATGGAAGGCATAGAGGCTGAAATATTCTTTACCTTTTTCGGACTTGATGCGATCAATAAGAAAACACTTGACCACCTGCATGTATCCACTGTTGGAAACACAGGTATGCACATGCCTACCTTATTAGGTGCTATTCCCGGCATGGAAGCCATTGCTACCGGCATGATGAAGAAACAGATGGAAGGCATGGACTTACCTACTATTCCCGAATTTCTGGAAATATTAGATGCGTCGGGCGTGGATCTGTTTGCTTGTAAACTCGCCGCTGATATGTTCAAGTTGAAAAAAGAAGATCTCTATGATGGTGTTAAAGACATCATCACAGTGGGCGACTTTTATGCGAAAGCAGCCGGCAAGGGTTCACATATTGTATTCATATAATGCTTGTCCATTATACATTGTGAAGGCTCCGGAAACGGGGCCTTTTTCATGTTATAATGCCTTACCGCGCATCATATAATACATATCTGCCTGTCCTTCTTTAGTCCAAAATTGTGTTCCGGTTACGACACCTTTATCGATAACGCCGTAAAACAACATCTTTCCTTCTTTTTCGCTTGTATAGAGTGACTGGAAATGGGTTTGACCATCAAGCATATATGCCTGATACGGCGCCGCACTAAATCCCCAGGCATAGCAACCGGGACTTTCAAACTGTCCCTTTGCGAAGGTGATCACCTCGCGTGTTGAGGAGTCGCCCGGAGTAAATTCCACCTCAAATTGTTTTCCATTGAGATCGACCATTTCTATGTTTTCACTGCTGAAGGTATATTGCAGATCAGACTGCCCTTCTTTGATCCACACCATGGTGCCGCTCAGCACACCATTCACTACAGTGCCATTCCAGATCATCATGCCTTCTTTTTGACTGCTGGTAGAAGCTTTAAAACGAATAGAATCACCAGATTGCATTGCGGT
>JAYRVB010000444.1:0-4512 GCA_041918775.1 Chitinophagales bacterium | reverse complement strand
CACCGCTACAATCATCATCCAATCCGTTACATACTTCTGTTTCTCCAGGATTGATATTGCTATCTGCGTCATCACAATCGCCACCAACTAATGACCATCCCATTGGTGCTTCGCAGAATCCGAATGGTGAACCTGTTCCATAACCATCGGCATCTGCATCAACATAATAATCTAAGAATACCACAGGACCGTCATCAGCAACACCGCTACAATCATCATCCAATCCGTTACATACTTCTGTTTCTCCAGGATTGATATTATCGTTTGTATCATCACAATCGCCACCAACTAATGACCATCCCATCGGGGCTTCGCAGAATCCGAATGGTGAACCTGTTCCGTAACCATCAGCATCGGCATCTACATAATAATCCAGGAATACTACAGGACCATCATCTGCAACACCGCTGCAATCATCATCGAGGCCATTACAAACTTCTGTTGCACCCGGATTAATTGCAGCGTTTGTATCATCACAATCACCACCGCCAATGAATCCGTCGAAATAATATCCGGCGCCGGGATAAGCACATTGTGTAATGCCTGTACCGGTATAGTATAGATCTGCGTCCGCATCTACATACCAAACAGTTGTTGGATTTATCGCTGCGGCAGTGTCGTCACAATCTGTGTTATCGGCAACATAACCTACTGGAGCAATACCTGTATAGTTGGTTACAAATACTGCAGGATCTCCGTAAGTATCGCCGTCTGCATCAGCATAGAATGTATATACTGTGCACATTTCATCTATATTGCCATCGCAATTATCGTCAACACCATTACCACACACTTCAGTAGCGGCAGGGTTGATGGCACTGTTGGTATCGTCGCAATCTGTGTTATCCAATACGTAACCTACCGGTGTTCCGGTACATGAAGTAGTTGATGCTGCAGGATCACCATAGGTGTCTGCATCGACATCTGCATAGTAGGTTACATTTGACAATACACTCACGGCAGCAGTGGACGCAGTTGTAGTACAACCGGTGATATTGTTTGTTACTACTACAGTATATATACCGGAAGCATCTGTTGTTGCAGCGGTAATTGTTGGATTTTGATCTGTTGATGTATATGCATCCGGGCCGGACCAACTAAACAATGGGGAACTTGGTGTAAATGTTATACATTGCCCATTAGCAAGGCTTGCTGTATTGAATGAATATTGCACCGCACTTGTGCTGGTCATTTGAATACCTACGGTTGAGGACAGTCCATAATCGTAAGTTGCGGAGCCGAACACAACATCGGAGTAAACAAAATGAATTTTTCCTGTAACCAGATCCAATTGTATTTGGAACGTTACTGCTCCGGTTGTAAAGGCATCATGGGCCATGTTTGTAAACTGGATAACATGAATTGAACCAATAGTTTCCTGTTTAATGGTTGCACCCATTTGAATATCCAGATCATCCCACCATGGCAGGAGTAAAATATTACCTGCGGAATGCGCAGTGGTAGGAAGTGCTGCATTTGTAAGTGCTATTTCACCTGAAGTGGATCCAAATGCCATAGCGCCATTATTACCTATACGTGCCGTGGTATATGATATACCATTAAAACTAAATGATGGTATAGTGATATTATGTTCACTATCATCAGCTAAAACACCCACACTTGTTCCTGTGGCAGCGATATCGATAAAAGTCGCAGTTCCTGCAGGATTCATTGTATATCCGAGCGGGTTGGCAGTGGATGTTAAACTGATATCCTCTCCTTCGCATAAGCTTACAGGATCGGCAGAAGCCGTAACACCGGTTGGTTTCGCATTTACCGCAACAGTGGTTGTTGCAACCGGAGAGGTACAACCAGCCAATGAAGCTGTAAAGGAGTAAACCCCTGCATTAGATAAAGCTGCTACTGCAATGGTTGGATCTTCTGAAGAAGAGGTATATCCACCCGGGCCTGTCCAGCTATAAGTAGTACCAATATCTGTAGTGCCCAACAAATTAATTGCTGCACCTTCACATACCGGGCTATTGCTGGCAGCTGAAGCTGTAGGCGTAGGATTTACAGTAAGTGTAAATTCTGTAGAATATCCTGTCAAAGATGCCGGCGTACATGTTACTTTAAGTCGATAATAATAAGTGCCTACACTTAAAGCACCAGTTGTATAAGAAGTAGTTGTTGCGCCTGTGCCGTCTACCACATTCGCAAAGCCGATGCCACCGCCAATAGTAGAAACTTCCCATTGGTAAGAGATACCATCGCCTGAAGTTGAACCGGTAGTTGACATGGTATATGTAGCGCCTGCGCAACCCGTAAATGTAGATGGAGATATAGTACCACCATCTGCAGTTGTACAGGTAGGCACGTTAAATTCATCTGCACCAATATCAGGTGTTGCACCGCGCGTTTCACCATCATAATCCGTAGTAATACCGGCAACTGCTACACCGGTGCCATTTAAAACTGCATTCACTCCGGATGCTTGCATGTGCAAATCTGTTGCACTGATAAATGCAGGGCTCATGCTCACTGAAGCACCATCTTTTCCGGTAGCGGTTTGCCAGGAGCCAAGTGTAGTTTGATTTGCTGCATTGTAGTACCCCACATGTCCACCCGGCACA
The DNA here is from genome assembly GCA_041918775.1 of Chitinophagales bacterium. Classification (GTDB taxonomy): domain Bacteria; phylum Bacteroidota; class Bacteroidia; order Chitinophagales; family BACL12; genus UBA7236. The sequence continues at coordinate 1,939 of JAYRVB010000444.1, read as the reverse complement.
TAATAATCATTATTATTTACGGCACCACCGCTAATATTAGTTGTTGCAGCAGTATTAAATCCGTAAGCATTTGTACTTACATGGTTATTGATCAGGATATTGTTTTGAAACTGGGTGAATGTTACACCGGAAACTGAAGCGTTCACGCAAAAAGAACTATAGTTGATACCGGCACCTAATTGACCATTCATGACAATGGTGTTATAATTAAAATTCACACCGGTAGCACCAGCTGTAAAAAACACACCATTAGGAATGAATGTACTTGTTTTTGAAGTCTGGTAAACCACCATTTTACAGTCTCTGATAAAATTGTTGTAGATATAAGAGAGTGTATTATTAGTACTACCTGTGACATATATTCCATGGGCGCCATAGCCCCCGACATTTGGCTGATTAATATCGTGAATATTGTTATTACTGATGGTTATACCATAATTCACTGTTCCAACTTCGATACCTGCAATAGTGGCTGTGTATCCGGTTGCACCATAATCACCGACACGTATATCATTGCCATGAATTATGGCCGAACCCGATGAAACCGCAGAATAGGTAATAAATATACCTCTGTTACCAATATTATCAGCAGAGGTTGCACTACCTATAGTATTGTATCGGATGCGCGTACCGGTATTCGGATAAGTAGCTGAAGTCCCCGCGGCATAAATTCCGTGATAACATCTGGTAATCAGGTTATTATCTATGATGGTATTCAAACTACTATATGCACCAGTACTAATTGACGAGGAGTTCGACATATTAATACCGTAACTGGTAGTTGTAGAAGTTGCAGAACTTCTAGCTCCGGTGATGATACAGTTTTTCACTGTGTTGTTATCAGCACCATCGGTTCCGGTTGTGCTGGTAGAAGCTAATCTGATGACTGCTATACCAGTGGTTGTACTTGTAACGGAAACAAAGCTAAGGTTTCGTGTTCCTGCTGTAAATGGGTCGTCGCCATCTATCGTTACATTATCTGCACCATGCAATTCAATCACACCGCGGCTTGCTGTTGGGACAGCTGCTGAGTTTACGGTTACATTTCCGTAAGGTTTTATGGTTATGCTGGAATAGTTAGAAGGTGCGCCACTTTTTAACAGTGGAACGGAAACCGCAGGTTCGGTGGTGTTTGCGTTAATTCTGATATTGATCACGCCCTGGTGGGTACCTGCATTGATCGCACCAAAAGCTGCATTTAATGTAGTGTAAGCACCATAGGCAGTTCCAGAAGTAGCATATACTTCAACTGCACTTGCTGAAGGCGTTACGGTATATTGAAACACTGTTGCCAGACTGCTATTTGACGTGGGTGTGCCACAGGCACAGGGTGCACCCGGACCGTTGGCGAAAATTTCAGCGCCACCACCGCTATGCCAGGCTGAGATAATATATTTTACCGTTGTACCGGCAGGTTGTGCCGGAATTGTGGCAGTTGCTACATCAACTACCGGACCGCCAAAGTTACAATTGTAACTACCTGTTAACACCTGAGTAGTACCACTTCCGACACCGAAAGCTCCGGAAGGTGTTGAACCATCCGTAGTATAATATACAACTGTATTGGTTGTGTAGAATTGATATTCTACTTTCCATCCCAATTGCACGCTTAAGGCGCTTGTAGGCGCTGTAGTGCTCATGTAATTCGGACCACAACCGGGGTTATTGGTGGTCTGCTCGTGATAAATGTAGTTTGCTTCAGCAAAAGCTGTCTGAGCCGAAAGCATAAGCACGAAAGTGGCAACTATGGCCGATACAGTGCTCAACCGACGTACAAAGCCGGAAAGGTGGTTGTTCATGTTCATCATAAATGTGTTGTGTAGGTAAGTGCCGGGTTTTACGGAGTCGCGCTTCCGCATCACTCAAAGCGGGGTGAAATTTACAGCACTTCCCGAAAGACTCACTATGGACTGCTGTGATCGACACAATTTTTCGCTAT
>JAYRVB010000443.1:0-7808 GCA_041918775.1 Chitinophagales bacterium | reverse complement strand
CAAATGTGTTGTTATGCACAGTAATTCTATTTCACTATTAGTTTTCGTGTCATTATTCCGTTGGCTGTCTTTAGGTATAATAAATACATTCCTGTAGCACAATTGTCAAGTTGCACTGTATGCAAGTCGTTTGTTACAAGAGTACCTTGTTGAACAACTTGTCCAAAAGTTGAAATAATTGAATACGATTTAATGTTCTTCCCTGATATTGTTAGTATTTCCCCATTTTCAATTGGGTTTGGATAAATTAAAAATTCGTTTTCCAAATTAATATTTTGAAGAGACAAAACGACTTCTGATAGTAGTTGAGTTGTCCAGTCATATAATGAATCTACATATGTCAAGCCTGTTAAAGCCACATTGCCATTGTCAAAAATAAACAATGATGAAACTACGTCATCACCATTTGCTGGTCCGTTATATCTGTAAACGCCTGTTGATAGACCGGAGGCAGAATCAATTTTTAAAACAACATAGTCATAATCGGTACCAACCCCCAGTCTTTGGCTTTTGCCACCAACATAAACTTGGCCGTTTTTCAAAATGATTGTATTTCCAATGTCAGCATTATTAATATTATACTCGTATCTGTTTTGCCAAATCAGGTCGCCATCCGTATTGTATTTTATTGTGAGGATATCAGCATTGGTATAAGTTGGAGTTCCATAGTTCAGGCCATAGTGTCTGCCTGTTAAATAAATATTACCCTCCGAATCTTGTATTGTAGCATTAATTTCGTCACCACCAACATTCATTGGCAAATTTGTTTCAATTTGTTCTGTCCAGATCAGAGAGCCACTGAGATCTAATTTTGAAATTCTATACCCTAACAATGCTGTGATGATTAGATTGTTGTCCGGCGTCAACTGAACATTATTTATACTGTTTAGAAAGCTTGTATCTGAATTTATTGTCATGTTATTATTAATATCCACTTTTACTAAACTATTGGTAAATGCAGAATTATTTGCAAATAAAAATGCAGTATGTTCATGAACGAAAATATCATAGGCAAACCAGTATATCTCCGTGTTTGGATTAAATTCCCTTTGCCACAATTGATTTCCATTTGAATTATATGCATATAAATGAGAAATAGTAGTGGTGGAAATGACATCATCTCCTGGTGCTGGATAGTTATATTCTTTGTATGCAGTAATAAATAAACAAGTGTCATTTACTAAACCCAATGAACGTGGAGTGTATGAAGTGTCAGCAGGATTTTGAATTTGCTGCACCCAAATTAAATTACCATCTAATGAATATTTTTGCAGAACTATTTTTGATTTATAAAAACCAAGTTGTTCTTTATGTAAAATGTAAACGTGATTCGTTGTGTCAAATTTGTAGTCAATGATTGAGTTGTTAAAAACGGAATCACTACCATAAGATTTTGTAGATATTGTATCACCCAGCAGGTCATATTTCACGATTGATAGTCGATGACCATTAACAGTATTTTTTATACCAATAACTTTAATTGTGTCAGCTATCGTCTGAATACTTGGATATTCCGAATAATAATTATTAAGGCCAACCGTAAAGTCCTTTGACCAAATCAAGGTAGGCTGAGAATAAGTGTTTGTCACTATTCCTGTCAATGTCAAAATTAATATGAGATTTTTCATGGTATCGATTTTATTATTGTGCATAACTTACTTATTCCCGCTACTCCATAGCGCCTATCCACCATAAAAAGGATATAACCCGCTACTCCATAGCGCATAATTCCAATTACATACAATGGAAAACAAGGAAAACTTTATAAGCAAGTATCGCTTTATTTCGGGAGCTTGTATGTGTTTTCCCCACTAATTTAATAAGCTTAGTCCAAAACGCCAACTACATAAGTACAGATTGCCGGAAAACCGTTAACGCCTCTCATGTCACATTTTAACCTATTGAAATTTTTATACGCCGCATCGGACAAGCACTCCGGAAGTCATGAGTTGAAATCCACCCCCAATACCCTGTCACAAAATTCTTTTTACACGCCAATCCCCATCACCCTCGCCCGCAGCAGCGCCACCACTGTTAATGAGTCTTTGATGAGGCCTTCGTCGAGGAGGCGGTAGGCTTCGGTGATGTGGAGTTTGCGGATGATGAGGGCTTCGTCTTCGTCGGGGTTGGGAGGGGTGGGACTGAGGTCTTGTGCAAGGTAGATGAAGCCTATTTCATCGGTCACGGAATTGCTGACCTGAATTTCCTGGATGAGGGTCCAGGTGTCGGCGATGAGGCCTGCTTCTTCGGCGAGCTCGCGTTTGGCATTGTCGAGGGGATCCTGTGCAGTGTTGCCACCTCCTTCAGGAATTTCCCAGGTGTAGTCGTCGAAAGGGTAGCGGTGCTGACCGATCAACCAGGTATTTCCTTCGGCATCAACAGGGAGGATGCCTATGGCATAATGCTTAAATGAAACTACTCCGTAAATACCGGGATTGCCTGCCGCGTTGAGTACGTCGTGTTCTTCCACATGTATCCACGGATTGTCGTAGATCACGCGTTTGCTTAATGTGGTCCAGGGATTTTTTGGTGTTTGTTCCATATTCAGAGTGCGGGTAATATTTCCTGTATAAAATGATCAACGCCGGTGACAGCGCGTTGGGTGATAAATTGTATGCGTGCCGAGCGTGACATTTCTGGTTGTTCGGGATTGATCACAAAAACGGGTGCCTGTGGTTTACTGTATTGAAATAAAGATGCCGCCGGATACACCACCATACTCGTACCAATGATCAGGATCACATCTGCATCTTCCACGATCCCGATCGCAGGTTCCATCATCGGCACCATTTCGCCGAACCAGACAATATGCGGACGCAATTGCGCACCATCGGAGGCCAGATCGCCGAGATGCAGATCCGTCCTGCAATCAACAAGGAGCCCGGCGTTGCGCTCACTGCGCGCTTTTACGATCTCACCATGCAAATGCAATACCTTGTTGCTGCCCGCACGCTCATGCAGGTCGTCGATATTTTGTGTGATGATATGGACATCATGTTGTTGCGCCAATTCCGCTAAGGCCAGATGTCCGCGATTGGGTTGCGCAGCCAGTACACCGCGTCGCCTTTCATTATAGAATTGCAATACCAGTGCAGGATCACGCAGCCACGCTTCAGGTGTGGCCACATCTTCCACGCGATGGCCTTCCCACAATCCTCCCGCACCGCGAAAGGTTTGTATCCCACTATCGGCACTCATGCCTGCACCGGTCAATACAGCAATGCGCATGGATGTTCTTTTTGGGTGATCAACATCCGGCTAAATTAAGTGATGTGTGTGAAATGTATTTTCCCTTATTCTAAAATCGAAAACACACAGTATTAATCCCTGTCCAACAACAAGCCAATGGATTCCTGTATATGCTGAAGGATATCGCCGGCCACCAAATTTTGCCCCATGCCTGCCTGCATCGCCAGATCTCCGGCATATCCGTGTAGAAATACACCAAGTATTGCCGCGCGTTCGGGTGGGTAGCCCTGCGATAATAAACCGCAGATGATGCCTGTCAACACATCCCCGCTGCCTGCTGTGGCCATGCCGACATTTCCGCTGCCGTTAAAGGTGATATGTCCTTCGGGTGAAACGATAATGGTATAGGCCTGCTTATACACGAAGTAACATTGCCAGGCACGCGCAATATGTTTGAGTTTTTCCAACAAGGCATGCCAATCTGATGATGCTCCTGCAAGTCGTTCAAATTCTTTCGGATGTGGCGTAAGTATGCTGTATTTCGGAATTTGCGCGATCTGTGTGGTATGTTTCGATAAACCATTGATCGCATCCGCATCGATCACCATGGGTTTGGTATAATGTGCAAGTGTATCACTTAACGCGGCAATACTTTGTGCATCAGTACCCAATCCCGGTCCGATGGCCACAGCAGCAAATGATTTTTTGTGTAAGAGATCGACAAGGGTATCGCGCGTGGCATACATGATTTCCGGATCTGTGAACTCGATCACATCACTGCATAGAGTAACCAGTCCCGCACCCGTTGTTAAACAGGCCATTGCCGTTAATGCAGCCGCACCGGGCATGCCTGCACTGCCTGCGATCACACAGGCGTGACCAAAATGTCCCTTGTGTGCAAACACCGGTCTCGCCGGTATACCCGAATGAAATGTTTCCAATGTTTGCCACTGCATGTCGGATGCAGGGGCTTCCTCCTGTACAGAGAACACTCCAATATCTGCTACCTGCCATTTGCCGGTATATGGATAGGATTCCGGAAAAAAGAACGACAATTTCGGTGCTGTGAACGTAATGGTATGATCTGCCTCTACCGCAATACCCTGCAGCGGCATATCCGCAGGCAAACCACTCGGCATATCCACTGCAATACGCAGGGCATCCATCGCATTGATATCGCTGATACAATCGCGCAGCCAGCCTTCTACAGGACGATTCATACCAATACCGAATAGCGCATCCACAATGGTCACCTGTTCAAACCAGGGGATGCGATTGCCTTCAGATATATGAAATATATCTACAGCATATTTTTGGAGTCGCCGGTAATTTAATTGTGTATCCGCTGTGGCTTTGGCCATATCACCAAGCATGAGCACGGTGACACGATAACCCTTCAGATGCAACATCCGAGCAATACATAATCCGTCACCACCATTATTTCCGATGCCGCAGGCAATGACAAAATGTGGATGTTTGATCGGTAAATCCAGAATATGATGCACACAGGTGACCGCCGCGCGTTCCATCAACATATCGGAGCTGATCTGTTGCGTTCGCATACATGCAGCATCCAATTGCAAAAGCGTGGCTGCCGGATAAATGTTCATACTACACGTTTGATGATACGCAGTTTGTGCGTGTATTTTTTCGCCTCGCGATTAAATATGCCGTAATGATCGATCATATCCATACGCACACAGCCACTTGCATGTATGATCTGATCGCTGCCGAGCAAAATACCTACGTGCGTGATGCGCCCTTCCTCGTTATCGAAAAAGGCGAGATCACCTTCGCGACCTTCGTGAATGAAATGGATGGTTCGGCCTGTATCTGCCTGCTGGTATGCATCGCGTGGTAAGGCAACACCGTATAATTTAAACACGATCTGTGTAAATCCGGAACAATCTATTCCAAAAGGACTTCTGCCGCCCCACATATACGGTGCATGCAGAAATTTCATGGCGAAACGGCGGATGTGTTCGCCTTGTATCAGGTTGCTGTCGGCACCAATGGCTTGTCCGGCATACACATATTTTTCTTTGCCGATCTTAAAATTCATGCCATCGAAATTATACAAGGTGCTGCCGATCAACACCGGAAAACTTCTGTCGTTATTGCTGATGGTCTGCACTAATTCCGCAGCTACGGAGCTGGGTGCCTTAAGGAGTTTTTCTGCTTCCTGCAGGCTTAATTCCTGATGTTGTTTTTGATGTATCCAGCCGCTGTATTGATCATACACCGTGGTGATGCGCAACCAGTCCTCACGCGTTTCGTGCACGGTGTACATTTCTCCAAAGAGGAGCTGCGTGCATTGCTCAGCAGCGTGTTGCGGCTGTGTGCGCACGGGAATGATACTTTGAAAAGCGATGCCGTAGTGCATGGGTTATAATTGATAAACGATATACTTTGTATTTTGTGCCACCACCGGATACGGCAATTGCACATCTGCAAAGGTAACGAGATGTGTGATGTGTTTCGTGCGATGTAAATGATCGAGTTGTTCGGGGCTTATTTCCCGCAAATGCGCATCTGCCACACCCACCGCAGCAAAACTGATCACTTCACTGGTGGCGGGTGCTATGCCATACACCTCCTCAAAGCGTTTCGACCATTCTCTGATAAATCCTTTCGTATGCGTCAGCGCTTTGTAATCGATATAACTGCTGCGCATACTATAATATTTGATCTCATCGAGCCCGGCAGGTTGAATAAGCAGGGCGTCTTTTGGTGTATGCTGTGCGATCTGTCTGCTGATATCTATTTCAGGTGTCACGCGCATATAAAATGGAAATTCATACGCCATTTCTGTTTTCCAAAAAGCATACGTAGGGAAAATGCGCAACCACCAGCCCACACAAAAAAGCACTACACCAATTTTTAATATCATTGCCGGCTTTGGCATACGCCATTGTTGCATGCGTGCATGCATAAACGTAAGCAAAGCAGCAAATCCGATAAATTCCAGCCACATGGTCGTTTTAAACCACTGCGCCGTAGCAATGGTCACCGAACGCCAATCGAGTACGCCGATACTGTAAAAGATACATCCGATTATAATGAACATGCTGAAATAACTCAGCCTTCGTTGTTTGCGAAACAACAGTATGGGAGCCAGCAGAAATAAGGTGCCCAGCATCCACCAATCGTTAGTGGGGTAGGCGGTCGGGATATAATGATGTGCGTTGCGAAATACAAAAAAACTCCTGAAAAACTCGGCATCAGTCCAGTCCACGTTCTGTAATCCTGTCTGGAGAAAAATAATAAAGGTACCTGCGGTAAGGGCATATACCAGAACAGGTAACAGGTATCGTGTAATAGTTTGTTTGATGGTTTTAGTGACGCAGGCTTGTATCGCTTCTGCCCCGCATATCAGCAGAAACATATGCAGACCGGCCAGGGGATGCATCAGTGTACTAAAAATCAATAAAGCAAAGGTTGGCCATTGGCGTTCGCGTAAGTACATCCACAAGGCCATAGCAGCGCTGGCATCAGAGAGCAGGGTTGCCGAGAGTTCGCGACCAAATAATTCGTTCATGCCGAGTGCATGAAAATTGAATGGAAAGATCACGATCAACAAGGTCAGAAATCCGATCATGCGCGAACCGCTGATATGTTCTGCAATGCCGATCAGTGCGCGAAATAATACGAGGGTGCTGATGGTAAATAAAATAAATGCCGGCCATTCGAGATGCGTGCCGAAGGGATATAACAGCATCAAAAAGAAACTGCGTTCATTCGGAAATCGCGCTGCCGCCTCCTGCACATAAAAATCATGTGGAAATAAACTGCTGTCGTGTGCATGCAGCGCCAGCGGGATCAACTGGATGCTGTTCTCATGTCCGAAAGTATAGCCCCAGCAAACAAGAATACTTATAAACAGGACAATGATGCCCGTCCACAGATAAACCGTATTTTGCTTTAGGGTCATCAATGTATGAGATAGGTAAAGGTAACGAACACCCCAATGAGCAGGATGCTGTATATCGACAATTCCCTGATGGGGATGTATTGTTGGGGCGACACTCCCTTTTTGTGTAACTGATACATGAGTATGGCTTTATTGCTGATATGTGCCACCACGGTGCCATAAGCAACCCCACTGATGCCTATCCATTGCAGAAGCCATAAACTCACGGCGATGTTGATGAAGAATTCGGCAATGGCAGCGCGCATGATGGCAGACGAATGCCCTGAGCCTAATAAGATGGCATGTGGAAATACCAATCGCGAGATCAGGAGCAGCAAATAAATATTAAAGAACAAAAAGCTTTCCCCGAATTGCGGATTGTATACGATGGGATATATCCAATAACTGATGGCCATCAACACGATCACCACCGGGAAGAGGCGTTTGATGAGGGTCAGACTTCCGCGCTTTACTTCATGCACGTCTGTCGGTGCACCGCTGATGTGCGACACCATGGCGGCACTGAAGGCATTCGCCAGCAGGAGGCTGAGCGGAAATTCACGCGCACCATACTGATAAACCGCAAAGGTGGCTTTGTCGAAATAATTCGTGATGATGATGCCATCCACATAAATGGAGATACCACCAAGGAAAAATGACAGGATGAGTGGAGCAGCGCTGCGCAGGAAAAGTTTCAGCGCTACGGCAT
>JAYRVB010000442.1:0-3035 GCA_041918775.1 Chitinophagales bacterium | reverse complement strand
TAAAGGTTTTTTTGGATGTAAACATTTTTCAAAGGCGAATACCTGGTTACAACAACATGAAATTGAACCGGTAAACTGGCAACTGTCATGAGAAATATCCAGATCCAAATAATCCTATGGTTATGTATGGTGATCTCATACCCAACCTATGCGCAACAGATCAATTTAGACTCGCTTAAAAAAGTAGTTACTGTCGGTGCCGAGGATACGAACACCGTCATTGCCTGTCGCGCATTATGCGGAACCCTCGGAAATATCGAACCACGTGAGGGGATCTACTATGGCTGGAAAGGTGTGGCATTGGGAAAAAAGCTGCATTGGGATAAAGGTGTTGCCGGATGCTACTTAAATCTGGGTGTTGCTTATAATAATGTAGGCAGCTTTGATACGGCCATTGCTATTTATGATACGGCACTCATTTATAGTGAGCGCGTTGGTGAACCTAAACGCACTGCGTTGATCTATATTAATATAGCTGCAGTGCATATTTATACAGGGAAACTCGAAAAAGCGATGCAGGCGGCGCTGAAGGCAAGACCATTCGCTGAGTCATCCGGCGATCTGGATAGGATCGCGCGCGTGGATATGACCATGGGAAATATTTATTATTATCAGAGTCGGTGGAATGAAGCCTATCCATACTATCAGAAATGTCTGCCAGTGTTTGAGCAATTAGGAAATATCAGCATGGTGGCCACCTCCTATATGAACCTGGGCGTCGTATTGAAAAATATCGGCAAAGTAGATTCCGCCCAAATGCTCACGGAGCGTGCATTGGACATGTTCACCGATATCGAAGACAATGAAAAACTCATGATCGCCCACAGTAATTTAGGAGCGATCAAGCAATTACGAAACGACCTGCAAGGTGCAGAAAAAGAATTTGATGCCGCAGTAGCTCTGGCTATGGCCATTGGCGATATAGAACAGGAGGTATTTAATAAGCATTCGCAGGCAGAGGTATATTTTTTAAGAAAGCAATTCGACAGATCGGAAACGCTTTTGCTCGAGATCCTGGAAGTGGCTAAAAAGAATGCTTACTATGAGGAGCTCAGTTATATTACAGAAACCTTATCTCTGTTGTATTCTGCAAAAGGAAATTTTGATAAAGCCTACGCATTCCTGCAGGAATATAATATTGCCCGCGACACCCTTGATGCAAGGCGATCAAATGATATTTTGTTCAAGCTTCAGGAAGAGTATGAGGCAGAAAAAAAAGAGCAAAAGATCGCACTGATGGCGGCTAACTCTGCTCTGCAGGATCAGGAGCTCAGGCAAAAAACACTTACCATAGTCCTGCTCGTGATCGGATTGTGCTCATTGGTCATCATCGGCATTATTACGATGAACCGGAACAGACTTAAACAACAGCTAAAAGAAGTACAGTTGCGGAATAAGATCGCTTCAGATCTGCATGATGATGTTGGCGCAACCCTCAGCAGTATCAAAATGTATAGTGAGATCATCCGTCGCGATATCCCCGACACACAACAGCAGGCAACCTTGTTTCTCGATAAAATTAGCGCAAATGCACACGAGTCTATCGAGAATATGAGTGATATCGTTTGGATGGTGAAGCCGGGAAATGATAAAATTACAAACCTGGCGAGCCGCATGCAGGAGTACGCCCAATCTGTTTGTGTATCACGGGGTATGCAATTGCATATGCAGTTGCCTGCAGGTGCCTCCGATAATGTGCTGCCGATGGAGCTGCGTCATGATCTGTTTCTTTTGTTTAAAGAAGCGGTGAATAATGCAGCGAAATACAGCGGTGCAGTCGACTTATTTGTCAATTTATCCGCTCATGAAAATCGCATCAGCCTGCTGGTAAAAGATAATGGGAGAGGCCTTGATCCCCTGAAAGTCAGTGGAAATGGCATCGGCAATATGCAACGAAGGGCTGCAAAACTTGGCGGTCATTGTAAGATTTCCTCCGAATTAGGTGTCGGAACAACAGTGGAGGTAAATGTGCCTATCACCTGATTGCGGCAGAGGATTGGACGATCACTACAGTATTTTTGTATGGATATGGAACACATCAAGGTAAGCATTTTTGAAGACAACAAGCATCTGCGGGAAAGCTTGTATTACCTGATACATGGCACAAATGGACTAACGTGCGTGGGGCAGCATCCCGACTGCAGTGACCTTGAGTTTGTGATCGGACGTGAGCAACCCGATGTAGTGCTTATGGATATTGAAATGCCCGGCATTAATGGTATTGAAGGTGTAAGACAATTGAAGCAACATTTTCCGCATATTCAGGTGCTTATGCAAACCATCTTTCAGGATGATGAGCATATATTTCAGGCTATTTGTGCGGGTGCTTCAGGATATCTCCTGAAAACAACATCCCCTGCAGGTTATATCGATGCAATCAGGGATGTTTATAATGGCGGCTCACCTATGACAGGCAGTATCGCCCGCAAAGTACTTACCTTGTTTCAACAAACTGCACGTCCATCGGCTTCTCCGGATTATCAACTCACTGCGCGTGAAAAAGAAATTCTCAGTCTGATGGTGCAGGGCATGAGTTTTAAATTGATCGCAGATGCATCTGGTGTGAGTTATGAGACTGTGCGGACGCATATGAAGAGCATTTACCACAAACTGCATGTGAACTCCAATACAGAAGCAGTAAGTAAGGCATTGCGAGAGCGTATCGTTTAGCCTCCCCCGATTGTGGTATTCCACACCTGCCCATATCGTTAGAGTTTTGGGTTATCAAATAACCCTAAATTCTACATGATGAAAACGTTTATCGTACCTCTTTTGGCCTGCATGGCCATTTTCCCCATTGCCGTTAAGGCACAAACCAATACCTTTCCAACTACCGGAAGTGTGGGTGTAGGTACCCTTACACCGGTGGCAAGTGCACAATTGGAAATGCAATCCACCTCACAAGGCTTTCTTGCACCCAGAATGACAAAAGCCCAGCGTGATGCCATTGCAGCTCCGGCTACCGGATTGCTCATTTATCAAACAAATAGTTCTCCCGGCTTTTATTATTGGAATGGCAGCAGCTGGACAAGCGT
>JAYRVB010000441.1:0-8458 GCA_041918775.1 Chitinophagales bacterium | reverse complement strand
CGATGAGCTTTTCTTCTTCCTGCTGCCAATGCAATTCATGTCGCGCAGCATGCGTATGTGCAGCTAATTTCGCATAAATCTGTTCATCCTGCAACAAGGTTTGCAACGCCTGCGTGATCGTTTGCACTTGCAGGTCAGGAATGAGTATAGCCACCTGATAAAGTGCATTCAGTCTGGCATACTCCGGATAATCCATGGTAATTTGCGGGATACCGGCATGGATATAATCAAAGAATTTATTGGAGAGGGAATAGTAATAACTCAACCCCAAATGTTCGATCAGATTGACACCTATGCGTGCTTCCGCCGTGATGACCTTTAATTCCGCAGGCCGGAGATATCCCAGAAATTTTATTTTATCTGCATGTGGTAACGAAGCTGCAAGTGCGCGCAATTCCTGCGACAGATCACCTTCACCTGCTATCCACAATTCGGCATCTACATGCGCCATGGCTGCAAATAAGGGTTCCAGTCCCCTACCCTTGTTCAGTGCACCCTGATACAGTATATAGCCTTTGTTCTGGACAGACGGGGTTTGTTGCAGCAAAGGCACATTGCGGATCACATGAAAGGGTTGATGATATTTTTTACTTAATTGTTCAGCTATCGCTTCTCCAACGGTGTAATTAAAACGGATGCGTGGCAACAAACTGCGTTCTATACCTGTCCAGATCCATTTAATAAAGTGTCTATCTACAATCTCAGGTAATTCGGTAAAGTATTCGTGTGCATCGTACACAATGGGTTTGCGTTTGAGCTTTGCGACACAAAAAACCGGTAAGAGTGTATCCAGATCTATTCCGTTATAGATATCGAATTTTCTAAAAAGCAAATACCAGAACAAGCGAAAATTATATTCCAGATAAAATAATTTCCCTTTCCTGAACAACAACTTCAATCGCACCTGTGCATATACTTTCTGTTCAGTAGGGATGCTGGCTTTTTTTTCAAATCCTATAAGGGTAACAAAATAACCGGCGCGTACCAAAGCCGAGCAAATACGATCCATGCGCTGGTCGTATGTGAGGTCGTTGGTTACTGTGCAAACGATATGCTTCACGCGTTCCAGGTTAGCGTATTATCACCGGTATGTACCACTTGCCGGTTGTCGGTCAGGAAATGAAGTACTTCCAGCACTTTTTCGCGTCTGGCGGGAAGTTCGCGGTGAAGGAGTTCTTCAGGGCTTATTTGCTGCGAGGTGAGTACTTGCTGCATCCAGTCAAAAATACGACGGAACTCCGGATCGCTCATACCCATGCGTTTTTTTTCTACACAGATGTCACAAACCCCACATGGCTCTATGTGTTCTCCAAAATAGGCCAGTAATTGCTGCGCCCTGCATTCAGCTCGGTTGTGGGCATAGCTGATCATCGCTTCCATGCGGGTTTGCGCATTCTCCTTTAATTGCTTCAGCAGGTTCAGGTCGAGATGGATATGGTCTGCTGATACACGTGCCTGCAAAAAGGTAACTTGTGGTTTCTTTTTTACCGGTGCATATAAAATGATCTGTTGATCATGCAGGAATTGTAAGTATTCCTTGAGCTTGTCTTCCGTCATAGAAGCATGATACGCCAGTTGCGATTCGCGAATAGGTACATGATCATCAAATACCCCGCTCGCCGTGCGCAAAATGATCTTGATGATGGGTTCCAGCGATCGATTTTCTATTTGATAGCGATAGATCGTTTCCCTATCCACCGGAATATGTACGGTGGATGGCTTGTAAAAAGCTTCACTGATATAAATCAGACCGTGTTGCTCAAGTATACGCAAGGCATTGCGCGTTTCTATGGCAGGCAGATCGAAATTTTTACAAAGCGTAGCAATATCAAAATCAAAGGTTTCCTCCTGCCCTGCCCCAATTGCCACCTGGCAATAATTACACAAGTGATGATACACCGTTCTGATGAAGGGCACTTCTGGATATTGTCGGGTTACATTATCCGTTAGCATACGCACATCGGAGGCATCAAATAACAATCCGGCAAAGGCTTTTTTTCCATCTCTTCCCGCCCTACCGGCCTCCTGATAATAGGATTCTGGACCATCCGGCAGATCGAGGTGAATCACCACCCTTACATCGGGTTTATCGATCCCCATGCCAAATGCATTGGTGCATACCATAACACGTGTAGTATTATTGATCCATTGTTCCTGACGCGCATTGCGCATTTCCGGTTCGAGACCTGCATGATAAAACGAAGCCTGAATATGATGACGCACTAAAAATTCCGCTACTTCCTTTGTTCTTCTTCTGTTGCGTACATAAATGGCCGCACTTCCTTTTATACTGCGCAGAATGTCGAGCAGTTTTGCTTCTTTATTTTCTTCTTCGCGAACGATAAATCCAAGGTTTGCCCTTACGAAACTTCCTCTGATACAATGTGTCTCTTTAAAAGCAAGTTTTTGCATGATATCTGTACAAACCTGCGGTGTTGCAGAAGCCGTTAGTGCCAGTATCGGTATTTTTGGAAATACAAGTCGCAGATCGGCAATTTGCAGATATGGCGGGCGAAAATCGTATCCCCATTGCGAGATACAATGTGCCTCATCCACAGCGATCAGTTTCACAGGCATGCGTTTGCACCGTTCGCGAAATATTGTGGTGGTCAGTCGTTCGGGAGAGACGTATAAGAAGCGATATTTTCCATCCACACAGGCATCCAACAGCATATCCACTTCACGTTTGGTCATCCCACTGTAGATGGCTGTTGCCGGTATTTGCCGTTTTACCAGATTCGCTACCTGATCTTTCATGAGCGCGATCAATGGCGATACCACGATACACAATCCGCCTAATGCCAGCGCAGGTACCTGAAAACAAATACTTTTGCCTCCGCCGGTAGGCAATAAGGCCAACGTATCAGTTCCCTCCAGAACAGCTCGTATGATGTCCTCCTGTGGATTTCGGAAAGTATCAAATCCCCAGTATTGTTTGAGTATGGAATGAATATCCTGCATGCAGCCTCTACGTCACGGACACTTATCCGGCAAAGGCAAATTTATCCTTAAAATCGGCAAGTTCCTCCAGGAGTGTCCTTTCGGTGATGCGAATGTGATCCCACATCAGCGATTCTGTACTTACCTGAATGCTGCCCAGCATAAGATGCTGATTGATGAATATCCTGTCGCAACCCGGATACAGCGTGCAGATCGCCTCGGCAATATCGTTCACCGCCAGGTTCTTGGTTACCATGTTGTAGGTACCCGCCGGCAGGCTGCTGAATGGAATTTGCACCAGTGCTTCCACGGCATTATCGATGTGCAAAAATGCACGTGTTTGCGCACCGGTTCCATGAATGGAGATCGTATGTTCAAAATTCGCCTGAAACAGAAAATTGTTGATCACCGCATCAAAGCGCATCGATGGACTGTATCCATAAATATTTCCACTGCGGATCACATAAGATCTTGTGGAAGTGGGTAGTCGCTTCACATGCTCTTCTCCGCGCAGTTTACTGATGCCATAATAGGTATGCGGATTGGGGATGGTGGTTTCTGTTGCAGCTTCTGTTACCCTGTCATAAACGGAAGTACTCGACAAATAAATAAAGTGTTTGATATCTGCCTGTTCGGTTGCTTCTACCACTTCACTGGTGCCCCAATGATTGATCTGTTCAAAAAAATGCGGATCCTGATTGGCAAATGGTGTGAGCACTTTTGCGGCAAGGTGATATACGATATCCACTCCCTGCATCGCTTTGCGCAATTTCCTACCATCGAGTATATCTGCGCGCACCAGACGAATTTTTCCATGCCCCACATGATCACCAAAAAAAATGATCTCGTTATGTCTGCTCAAATTATCATAGAGTACCACTTCCTGAATATCCGCGCGCTCAGCCAGTTTAATGGCGAGTGCATAGCCGACATACCCGGCGCCTCCTGTGATCAGTACTTTCATTTTTTAATTAATTCTGTGTGTAATCCGCATTCTGTTTTCGACATCCCATACCATCTGGCCTGACGTTCATCGGCCATGATCTCTGCAGTGAGTTTTCGGGTACAAGGTTCGCAACCGATACTTAAATATCCTTTTGCATCCAGCGGATGATGCGGTATCTGATGTGTGCGAATGTAATCATAGATCATCTTTCCGGTCCACTCCAACATCGGATGATAGCGCATGGCCCGATGTGCTGTTGGTGCTTCACGGGAAAAGGTGGCGCGGTTGGCATTTTGGTCTGCACGCACCCCGTTGATCCATACATCATAAGTGTCGAGCATGGGTTCAAGGGGTTGAATTTTATTGAGGTAGCAACAATAATCCGGATCGCTGGTATACAGGAATCTGCCATGGTGGTCAACCTGCATCAATTTAGGCGTAGCTGCACGCAGATCAATGGTGTGTAAACCAAACAATTCGGTGATCTGCTTTTTATAATTGATCGTTTCCGGAAAATGGAAACCCGTATGCAGAAAAAATACCGGAATAGTTGGATCTGTTTGCGCTATGATGTGCAAGAGCACTGTACTATGTGTCTGAAAAGATGATGAGGTGAACAAGCGCATGCCATTATCGGAATAGCGTTTCAGCTCGGCTTGTATTTTTTGGACAGCATCCATATGGCAACAGAACAAGAAACCTGACGATTCGTTCCCATCAATGGCTATGCAATGCTCATAGCCAGTAGATCAGCAAGGTGCATCACTTTGATCGGATGTTGCTGCTTCTCGATATAGGCTTGCAAATGCATTAAACAGGAATAGTCGGTAGATACAATATACTCAGCTCCGGTTTGCACGGCATCGATCACTTTGCTATCGGCCATACCCGTAGATATCGGTTCGAACTTTACGGCAAATGATCCACCGAAACCACAACAGGTTTCAGGAAATTGCATTTCCACGATCTCCAATCCTTCGATATGTTGCATGAGCTTGCGCGGCGCTTCTTTGATCTTGCACTCGCGCAACGCGCCGCAGGCATCGTGATAAGTAACTTTACCGGCAAATTTTCCACCGAGATCTTCTACCTTGAGTACATCCACCATGAACTCTGAAAATTCAAATAGATTCTTCTTCAGGTTTTTATGGTAATTGTGTACCGGTGTATTGGCATAGATCTCTCCGTAAAAATTGCGCACAAAACCTACACAGGAACCGGAAGGCCCTACCACATAGCGGTCGGAATTGGCAAAATCTGCCAGAAACTTCTTGCCCACATCCTCCATCTCTTTCCAGAAACCGGCATTGAAGGCAGGTTGTCCGCAGCAGGTTTGATTGGGATTATAATGTACCCTGCAACCGGCTTTTTCCAGCACCTTCACCATGTTGAATCCCGTTTGCGGGAACATCTGGTCGATAAAGCAAGGTATAAAGAGATCTACTTCGATCATGGCAGCAAATGTAGTAAACCGATCATTAAATCATACAAACGCCGTTGTGCACAAGTATGGGCACTTAGTTTACCGTGAGTGTTTCCCGTGAACTGATCGGTGTGCCGCGAATCGTATACTCACTTTGTGTATTTGCGTTGATGGTTACTACGATCTCATACGTACCCTTTTCCGGAAGTTCCAGGTGATACCATTCATTGTATACCCTGGCAACCTTGTCGCCATTGACAAATAAGGTCAGTGTGCCTTCACCCATTACATGGTCGGTATTTACTTTCTCCGGTGTGAAGGTGAAATTGGAGGTGATGAAATGGATGTTATAGCCACTTCTTGCATCCTTACTGATCTCCATCCACACACCAGGCACATCGCTTTTCGGGTATCCGGCCAGTTCGATCTGCCCCATTTGATATTCCGGCTTTTTGGCAATGAAGGCCATTTTTTTATCGTATTTGTTGTTCGCCAGTGTTGAATAGGCCAGGGTGACCACGATAAACAACAAGGTATAGTTTACGGCCGTAAAGCCCATCCGCGCCCAAACTTTGGCAAATTTGTTTCGCAGTTGAATATAGTATTTACCGGGACCTTCAAGCAGGAATACGATCAGTGCGCCGTGAATGAGGGTATGACCAATGATCTCTGTTTTTCCGAACACAGAAGAGGTGATAAAGAACACGATGGTGATGATGATCGCCAAAGGCCTTTGTAACAGACATACCAATAAAAGGAAACCCAGGCCGAATTCAACGAAGCCTACAGACTTCAGGAAGAAGTCGAAATTCAGCCCCATCGCCAGCTTTGGATGTTCTTTGATGAGGAACAGACTCCAGTTGGGATACACAAATTTTTCAAGAGCCACCCAGCAAAGGGAGAAGCCCACCGTAAGGTATAATATCACTAATCCGGCATCCTTAAACTTCCCTTCCCTGTAGGTGGCCATCATCAAAAAGATACCTACTCCGGCAAACATCAGGTAATCGAGCATGTGAAAGGGATGCAGGGTAATATTTCCGATCACCCAGATCACCACCATGCCTAATCCGCCCAATGGCACCATGCGGGGGATGAGCAGGAAAAATGCCAACACAAATTGAAACCACCCCACCCATTGATAGGACTCAGGAATGGGAATCGTAGGCACGATCATCGCATTGCTTTGCCAGCTGAGGATAAGCACCATCGCTGCGGCAAAACGCAACACGATCACTGCATAACTTTTCCGCGATTCCAGCCATACGTCGGCTCTTTGATACCAGGTGGCGCGCGATATACGGCTGTCTACCCATACGCCAAATACCACCGTGACCAAAGAAATAAGAAATAAAGTGTAGAAATATCTGCCTTCCAGAACCTCGCCGAGCCGCAGGGGGCGGTCGGCATAACTCCCGTCTGTGAACCACTTGACATGGGCCTCAGCTTCAGGCAGGTTAAAAAAGATTGCCAGGATCATGACTACTACGATCCTGAGCACGTGCATGTAACTCCTCATAGACATGGATTGGGGTCGTTACAAAAGTAACCTGCTCTGTGGTGTAAGGTCGCTCCCTATTGTAAAAGAAATGTAAACGGGCCGGGTTAAGGGGCTCGAGTGAACACAGGCGCTCCCTAAGCTGGTGAGGCATCTCCATGAAGGACCTAACTTAAAAATAACGTGACAGCCGAGAAAAACCGTGATAAAACATCTAAATTCGATTCAAAATATACCTACATGCACAAACTTTACGCACTCCTCCTCAGCATTTGTGTGAGTTTCTTTGTTCAACTGCAGGCGCAAGGCACTTGCAATCCCGCTGCCAATATCATCATATATGCGAATTATGATGGTGGCAACCTGACCATCGATATCGATGAAAATGTTCCTGATATCCGCATAGGTATTTGCACCTATGAATCGATCTCCGTGAATATTACCGGTACTTATGCGGATAATGTAACACAGGTATTATATGCAGGTTACGATAATGATGGCACCACATCTGTTACCGGAGTAGATGCCGGACTGGTTGATATTCTGTTATATCCACCGGTTACCGAGTTGGATCCCGATGGGTATCCCTATATGATCTGCGCCTATGAATGTGACACGAATTATGTGCCTGGTGGCTGTAATACGGTTGATCAGGCTGTAGACTATTTCGCTACGACATTTGGTGGCAGTATTCGCTATAGTTATATGCAATACGGTGTATACAGCGGCACTTATGCGATGAGTGATGGTGGCAATTGTTGTGTCGGCGCTGATTGTGTGACAGCCATAGACGCCGGTCAGGATGTTGAGATATGTGCAGGCGACAGCACCACCCTTACTGTGACCGGAGCTGTAAATTATACCTGGAGTCCGGCACTCGGTTTATCCGATCCGGATGCGGGCAGCACCCTCGCCTATCCTTCAAGTACAACCACCTATGTGATCACCGGTGTGGATGCAGATGGATGTGTGGGTATCGACTCGATCACCGTGATCGTGCATCCGCTTCCGGAACCTGACATTGATATCAGTGGCAGTACATTATCAACCGGTGGCGGTGGAACATACCAGTGGTATTTAGATGGCACCGCCATTCCTGGTGCTACTGCTGATACTTACACGGTTACAGAAAATGGCTTGTACTCCGTGGAGGTCACCGATGTGAACGGTTGCTCCGGATTTAGCGGCGAAGTAAATATGATCATTCAATCTGCAGGGGCAATTGCCATGCACAATATCGTGGTATTCCCGAATCCGGGTAATGCGCATATTCAATTTGATGCACAAAATACAGCGCCGCTATTTTGGCAGATCATTGCCCTCGATGGACAAATCCTGAGATCAGGAAATTACAATACCCCACAGAAAAACTGTGTATTGGATGTGCAGGATCTTGCCTCAGGTGTATATATTTTACAAGTGATAGAAGGCGATCGGATCGGCACTGCCCGATTTAGTGTGTTGCATTGATCGTAATCGTTTTGCGCATGCGAAGTGCACCTTGTAAAAAGTGTGCTTCGCATGTGCATTTTACTCTGTGCACACAAATGCCAAACGCGTGCCATCTGCATTTAATGCCAGACGAAATATTTGCTTTCCGGCCAGTGTAGGAAATGTCGCAATTTGCTGCCAACCACTTTGAGGTACTTTT
>JAYRVB010000440.1:0-3945 GCA_041918775.1 Chitinophagales bacterium | reverse complement strand
TGATGCCACCATCCAAAAATCCTGCAACACGATCATATCCAACCCTGGCCAGTCGCAACACAGTTTCCTGTTCCTTTCCGGTTTCTGTGATTAGCACAAGGGTCCGATCAATGTCAATGAGCGTTCCCACCCATACTGCAAACATACCATTTAGACCAATGTTCATGGCACCCGGAATGAACCCTGTTTCAAACATATCAGCGGCGCGAGTGTCCAATATAAGCGCCCCTTTGGCTACTTCCGATTCAAAATCGGCGATGCTCAGGGCTTTGGCGTTTGTTTGCACAACTTCATCTACGCTGGTATATCCTTCCTTGTTGATGCGGGCATCGGCAAAGAAATATTTCGGTGGAGCACTTAAACCATCGGTAACGGCTGCGATGAATTCCTCTCGCGACATCGGTTGCAAGGCGTAGTTGCTTTGTTTCTGTATGCCGATAGTGCTGAAGGTTTCTTTACCCATGCTTTTACCACAGGCGCTGCCGGGGCCATGTGCCGGATAAACGATCACATCATCTGCCAAAGGTTTGATCTTTGTATTGAGTGAATCATACATCTTAGAGGCAAGCTCCTCTTTTGTCATCACCCCATCCAAAAGATCCGGACGACCAACATCACCCACAAAGAGGGTGTCACCGGTGAAAATGCAATGGTCTTTGCCTTGCGGATCTATCAGTAAATAGCAGGTGCTTTCGAGTGTATGTCCCGGTGTATGCAATGCGCGTATACGGAGTGCGCCGATCTGGAATTCTTCACCATCCACTGCATTGATCACATCGTATTTGGTATTTGCTTCAGGACCATACACGATCTGCGCGCCGCTTTTTCTTGCGAGGTCGATATGTCCGCTCACAAAATCTGCATGAAAATGCGTTTCAAACACATACTTGATCTTAGCATTGCGTTCAGCTGCTTTTTGCAAATAAGGTGCCGTTTCGCGCAATGGATCGATAATGGCGGCTTCGCCATTGCTTTCAATATAATACGCTGCTTCAGCAAGGCAGTTTGTATAGAGTTGTTCGATGTACATGTTTGTATGTATGCTTGGTGCTATGCTCCTGTGATTACTTCAACGATCAAATTTCGCGCGAAGTATCAAACGCTTCCAGATAATCGGCTACGCGTTTCAGGAAAGTACCACCAAGTATACCATCAACTACACGGTGATCATAACTCATGCTCATGAACATCATGTGTCTGATCGCAATGACATCTCCTTGTGGTGTTTCCAATACTACCGGACGTTTTTTGATCGCGCCCACAGCCATGATCGCTACCTGTGGCTGATTGATGATCGGGGTGCCCATCAAGCTTCCAAAAGAGCCAACATTGGTGAGGGTAAATGTGCCATCCTGAATTTCATCCGGTTTGAGTTTGTTCGCACGTGCACGGTTTGCAAAGTCGTTCACGGCCATGGTCAAACCTACCAGATTCATCCTGTCGGCATTTTTAATAACGGGTACTATGAGGTTTCCTGTGGGTAATGCGGCAGCCATTCCGATATTGATGTCTTTTTTGTAGATCACATTATAGCCTTCTACTGACACATTTATCGCAGGCATTTCCTTAATAGCCTTTGCGAGGGCTTCAATAAATATCGGTGTGAAGGTGATCTTCTGACCTTCGCGTTTTTCGAATTTATCTTTGATGCGGTTGCGCCATTCCACGATCGGGGTCATATCTACTTCTACATACGAAGTAACATGCGGAGAAGTGCGCTTGCTCATCACCATGTGATCGGCGATCAGTTTGCGCATTCTGTCCATTTCCCTGATCTCTGCATTGCCGGTCACAGATGCTGTTTGAATGATAGCCGGTTCTTCCTGCTTCACTACCGGTGTTACGGTTTGTGTCACCACAGGTGCAACAGGTTGTTGTTGCTGTGTGCCTCGGTTTTGCACATAATTCAGAATATCTGCTTTGGTAACCCGATTGTCTTTGCCGGTGCCCGGAATTTGCTCGAGTTCCGACATGGATATTCCCTCTTCGCGGGCAATGTTCAGCACCAATGGACTATAGAACCTGTCGCCACCGGTTGAACCCGTGATCGGTTGCGTGGTAGTGGTTTTTACCTCTACAGGTGCCTGCACTTTTACTTCTTGTTTGATCGGTGCTTCCACAACCGGAGCCGAAACCTGTGTCTGGCCGCCTGCACCGTCAATGATCGCAATAGCCTTGCCGATCTGCACCACATCTCCCTCCTTGAATAAGATCTTGCTGATGGTGCCGGCAAATGGAGAAGGCACCTCGCTATCTACTTTATCTGTGGCAATTTCCAATACAGCTTCATCTACACCTACCTGGTCTCCTTCTTTCTTCAACCATTTCAGGATGGTTGCTTCCATAATACTCTCGCCCAACTTGGGCATGATCAGTTCTTTCTGCGACATGTATGATAAGTTCAATAGTTAACGCACAAACGCTTGCCTCACAAAGTCCAAAGGGCAGTCTACGGCAATTGTCGCAAAATTACGTTTATTGGGCAGGTTTAGCAAGGTGTTTAGTCAACAGTATGCGGAGTTCATGTAAGGCGAACATGCAGGCATATTCGATGTTCACGTCACGGTTTTTGTTGAAAAAGTAGTGTTTGATCACCGACTCACCCTTCCCGGCCACCCCGATCCACACGGTACCTACCGGTTTTTCGGCACTTCCACCCCCCGGACCCGCTATGCCGCTCACGGCGATCGCATAATCGACGCCAAGGGTGGCCTGAACGCCATCGAGCATGGCCCTGACGGTTTCTTCGCTTACTGCCCCGTAGGTTTGAATGGTTTCTTCCGGGACGCGAAGGAGGCGGTGTTTAATGGAATTGGCATAGGAAACGACCCCTCCTAGATAATAGGCCGAACTTCCCGGAATTGAGGTGATCTTTGACCCAATTCGGCCACCAGTGCAGCTTTCGGCGCTGCCCAGGGTAGAGGCACTCTGCTTGAGCAGCAGACCAACATGTTCTTCCAAGGGGGTTGGTGCATGTGCATAAATACCTGCACCAAGGATAGCATCCATCTGTGCACTTAGTCGATCCAGGTCTTCCTGCATCTGTGTTTCCGGACGCCCGCTGGCTGTCAGCCGCAATTTCACCACTCCGGGAGAAGGGAGATAGGCCAGACCGATGTATTCCGGCATGGCGGTTTCCACATCTTCCAATTGCTTGGCCAGGAAGCTCTCACTGATGCCACTGGTCATAAAATAGCGATTCAGGATCACGGGCAGATCAAATACTTTCGGCAAAAGGGGCAGCACCTGGTCTGTCATCAGGCCTTTCATTTCAAACGGAACCCCCGGCAAACTCACCAATACCGCACCATTGCGTTCAAACCACATGCCTTGCGCCGTGCCAAGTGCATTTGGCAGCACCTTGCAATTGTGTGGATACATGGCCTGATCGCGGTTGTTTTCCGTAAAGGGAATATTGCGTTTGGCGAAAGCAGCTTTCAGGCGCTCATAAATGTCTTCGTGAAATTCGAGTGTGCTGTCGAATAGCTGACACAATGTTTTTTTGGTGATATCATCCTTTGTGGGACCCAGGCCACCGGTGACAATGATGAGTTGAACGGTTTGGAGGTAATGTGTGATGCACTCGCTGATATGTTGTGCCTGATCACTGATGGCGATGACTTCATGAATATGGATACCCAGTGGTTGTAATTGTGTACTGATCCAACTGGCATTGGTATTGATGGTAGTGCCATTGAGTATCTCATCACCAATGCTCACCAGGGCTGCACGAATAGCTTGTTTCTGCATATATCTGTTTGAATGTGCGGAAAATTACACCACAAACTTATGTGTAATCCGCGTTTATTCTTTTAATTTGCTGAAAAATCATAGATCATGATCCGCAATAGTATTCTCGCTATCATAACAGTTGGCATGCTGACAAGTTCAACTTGTGACCCTCAGGTAATGGAGGAAGTGCTTAACGCTGTAATTACCCCTGCC
>JAYRVB010000439.1:0-2000 GCA_041918775.1 Chitinophagales bacterium | reverse complement strand
CTTCACTTTCTATCACCGCATCGATAGTATAAGGAAAGGTGATGGGTGTTTCCGTAACGCGCGTGTAATGACCAAAGCGTTCCTGTGCAATAAAAATGTGGTATCCGAGTATGTCGCCGGATGCGCCTGGAATTATATCCACTTCAATTTGATCTGAAGTGCCATCTACAATGGTACAGGTCACATCTTCAACAGGTGCAATGGGATACATGCGTAAAGTAGGATCGCCTAACAAAGCAATATGTGTCCACTTTGGAAATACGTTACTGATATAAGTGCCACTATTATTTTGTGTGAGTTGTGCAGCTTCACCTATTGTAGCGCCCATGCCCATTTCATGCACGTGCCAATGTGGTCTGCCCGCCCAGGCATTGGTCAGCGTAGTGCCACCGGCGAGTGATGCGCGTAAAAAATTATCCGTTGCATCCCAATCGCCAAAATAACTGCCAAATAAAAAGCTGAATGCTGTTTTGGTCGTATCGCTGACAAAATCACTTGTAGAACCAACTCCGCCAGCACCCTGGAACCAACCTCCACCGCACCCATAACTCCACACATAAGATGCATCACGCATGGAAGTAAAAAAATCCAGCGCCTGCACATTCGTATTGCCTACCATTGGACCGAAGTTGCGCCATCCGGAAGATGCAAATGCCTCACCGGCAAATGCGCCAAAATTATCGTCGACAAGTGCACGCTGTTCAAATAGGGTGATGGCATTTCGATAGGCGTGGTCGTTATCGAGATACCGCTTGAGCAAAACAGCTTCATCGAGTCCGAAGGCGGGTAGGTTAAACATATCGACACGCCCCACCTGTAATTCCAGTTTCGATTTAAATATGTTTTGATCATATTTTCCATCACCGGGAACATTCCAGTTTTCCGGACGTGTAGCAACAGTTATATCAATGGTCTCATCAGAATATTCCATATCGATATCACCATAAATACCATCAGCAGGCCAGGCGCCCTGGTGATCGGGGTGACCATCGGGATACATGTTTCCGCTATATAAAACAGGTACGCGTCCGATCAAAAATAAGGCATGTACAGAGGTGTCAGCAGTGGCGATCGAGATAATTTGTTCACGCACGTTTATCGCCTCCATATCGCGCGCCACATGTAATTCCTGCACCGCCCAACCATCGCCGGAAATATCTTCTTTTAAGCGATATAATTCGTTGTATAATGTGGCAGTAATGGTGGTATCGATGACCAGCAAGCAGGTACCTCTGCGATCGGTTTGATGCATGGCGTGACCACTGAGTATATATCCTTCTCCGGTAATGCCACTGCTGAGTTCGCGTGACACTTTATAGGCATAATATGTATCCGTAGTGATGGCATTATCCAGATAATTTGTGGCCGTGCCATCAAGCGTTGCAATAGGGCTTCCCCAAGAAACAGCCTCGCGTGTTTTGCGATATATGCGATATTCGGTTGCATCCACATGTACAGGCCACTGCAATTCGATCTGTGTTGCGCTCGCATTTGCTGAAAGCATCACGGCATAATCAGCAGATGTTTGTGCCATGATCGACGAACATATGATGGAGAAAGAGAGCAAAAAGAGTACTCGCATGTTCAGGAAATAAGGGTGTGCAAATGTTGGGCAAATACCTGTGCGGAATCTGCACTTCTTCTGAACCACAATTCCGGTTCTATCAGTTCAAGTTCCATGAGTGCTAATTGGCCGCGATTATCTCTGGTGAAATCAACCCGTGCATAAGCAGGCAATGTGGTGCATGCGCTGACTGCTTTTTCACAAAAGGCAATTTCCTCTGCTGTGGGAGTGTGATCATGCACTGTGCCGCCAAAATCATCCTGCACACGAAAATCACCGGCCTTTGCTTTTTTTAATACGGCATGCGTGTATTTTCCACCCATCAACATGCAGGATACTTCACCGTCAGTAAGGATATGTTTTTGAAAGGGTTGAAACAACATAGATTCTGCCTGCACTAGTGCTGTGAAAAGTGCTTCCATTTCCTGTGCGTTCT
>JAYRVB010000438.1:0-2202 GCA_041918775.1 Chitinophagales bacterium | reverse complement strand
GGAAGGAGACCGCCGATATAAAAGCAGCCAATCCGCAGGAGATGCAGGAAAAGGAGGCCGCGCAGGTAGAAAAATTATTGCAGTCCGGCGATCATGTGGTATTGCTTGATGAACGCGGCAAATCATACACATCAAAAGGATTTGCGCAGTATATGGAAAAGAAGCAGCTTGCCAATGTGAAGCGTTTGGTGTTTGTGTTGGGCGGTGCGCATGGATTTGCACCTCAGTTATATCAAAGGGCACAGGAACAATTGCGTTTATCGGATATGACCTTACCGCATCAGATGGTGCGATTGGTTTTTTTAGAGCAATTATATCGCGCCTACACGATCATGCATAACGAACCTTATCATCACTAACATGGAGCCAATCAGTATCACTCTGGTGATCATCATACTTACCTGTATCAGTTCATTCATGGCGTTTGGCAATGCGGTGATCAGAGGTGCTGCACTGTTTTATCCGCATGCGATGCATCAACGCGGTGAATGGTATCGATTCATCACCAGCGGATTCATACATGCTGATTTTTTGCACCTCGCCGTAAACATGTATGTGTTGTATAGTTTCGGCATTGTGCTGGAACAATATTATTTGCCTTTGTACTTTGGTGAATATTCGAGGTTGGTGTATGTTGCGATCTATCTGCTCGGCATGATCGTTTCGGATATACCGACGTATTTCAAACAAAAACACAACGCCAGCTATTTAGGTCTGGGCGCAAGCGGTGCAGTGGCAGCGGTGCTTTTTGCGTGTATTCTTATTGGTCCTTTTCAGGGAAATATCGGCTTATTATTTATTCCGGGCGTAGGTATTCCACCGATCTTATTCGGCGTGCTCTATCTGTTATATTCTGCCTATATGGGCAGGGCGGGAAAGGATCACATCAATCATGATGCGCATTTTTACGGCGCTGTTTTCGGGTTGGTATTTCCGGGTATTTTGAAGCCGATATTATTTGTATCATTGATCCAGCAAATTCAAGCACAATTTTTATGATAGATCTACGCAGCGACACAGTAACGCGACCGACACCAGCCATGCGTGCCGTAATGGCGCAGGCAGAAGTGGGTGATGATGTTTTTGGCGAAGACCCGAGCATACTTGATCTGGAGGCGCGGGTGTGTGCACTTTTTGGCACAGAGGCAGCGGTTTTTACACCAACTGCTACGATGTCGAATCAGATCGCACTCAAGTTACACACACAACCATTGGATGAGATCATTTGCGATCGCACTTCGCATATTTATAATTATGAGGTGGGTGGATATGCATTTCATTCGGGTTGTTCTATCAGATATATTGTGGGCGACCGTGGTGCGTTTGATGCCGGACAGGTATTAAAAAATATCAATCCTGAAGATGTACACAAACCGATCACCCGTTTGGTCAATATTGAAAATACCTGCAATCGCGGAGGCGGACGTATTTATCCGCTATCGGATATCCGTGAGATACGACAAGTGTGTGATGCACATGCCTTGCGTTTGCACATGGATGGTTCGCGTGTTTTTAATGCACTGGTTGCTTCCGGAATTTCTGCTGACACTTACGGTGCATTATTTGATACCATCACCTTATGTTTCAGCAAAGGCCTTGGATGTCCTGCCGGATCCGTGCTCACCGGAAAGCGTGCACATATGACACAGGCGCGCCGTATCAGAAAAGTAATGGGTGGTGGCATGCGGCAGGCAGGAGTATTAGCTGCTGCGGCAACGTATGCTTTGCAACATCATATCGACAGATTGCGCGATGATCATGCCATCGCACAGGTGATCGGTGCAACGTTGGCTTCGCTGCCATATGTAAGTGAAATGCTTCCGGTTGAAACCAATATTGTGATCTTCCGCCTGGCTGATGACATTGATGATGCAGCTTTTATCGCCCATTTAGTCGAAAAGCAGATACATGCTTTTGCCATAGGAGATCAATGGGTGCGCTTTGTGACCCATCTGGATATCACACCGGATATGCTGGCGCCAATACAGGCAGCATTGCGTGCCTTTGTTGCCTGATCAACCGATCAGGTTCTGCAATATAGAATTGATGGTTTTGCTGCTGCGTGAATTACCTCCCAGCAAACCGGTGATACTTTGCAGTATTCCGCCGCCATTTCCTTTTAATCCGGATAATGCATCTGCAATATTTACGCCACCTGTTTGAGCATTGCGCACTTTTGCATTGAGCATATTCAGGATGATG
>JAYRVB010000437.1:0-11832 GCA_041918775.1 Chitinophagales bacterium | reverse complement strand
CATCGCTCGGCAATTCGAGATATACATCATAGATCTTTTTGGACAGGTCGACCAATTCTTTATCGACATCCATAGGATCATAGTATGATTTAAAATCGGAGATACCTTCGATCTCGCGCATCCAGAAATGCATTTTAAAACGCGCAAGAGGTTCAAATGCAAAATGTTGGAACAGCGGGGCATCGATGGCGGCATAGATCATGCGACGATCCTCGTTGTTGAGGAGGGCATCTGATGATCTATAGATCATATCAATATGCTTGATGAAAGAAGCCCTGGTGCCATCGGGGGCCACGTATTTGAAATTTACGAGTCCTTTGATCTCGTCAGTAAATACCGCAATAGGGATCTTGTAGTGATTACACAGCGTGATGGCTTCGTCGACACTCACAGCAGTTTCGCCGCGAATACGTCGGTAGGCGCTATCCTGACTGATATTCAGGATCTCGGAGATCTGATCGGCCAACGACAAATGTTCCGGAAGCAGGTCCCGAAGTCGTTGCATGAAATCTAACTGATAAGGGTTTTCCATGGCGCGCTTTCGCGTTGCAATGTAGCAGAAAAAAGTGAGATTGGCGATGACTTCAGGGTGGGGAAGGGCAGTACATGAGAGAGGCGCCACACCCCTGGGGCGCAGCGCCTTTTCTTACTTGAACGTCTCTGCGACAAGACGGGATTAAAACGCGGTGTGCTTTCGGATTATTGTATGCACCTGAAAAAATGTGTATAACTTAAGCTTCTACAATTCCGGAGGACCCTTATTTTTATGACGCATTACCGGTTGGTAGCCTATGGTTTGCATAAGCTACCCTAAGAGGGAACCCGGTGTAAATCCGGGGCAGTCCCCACTGCTGTAATTCCGCACCCAGTGCTTTTGGGAGCTACAATACCACTGTTCGTGTAGCGCGAATGGGAAGGTTTCTCAAAAGGCGGAAGAGCCAGAAGACCTGCCGTTATATGCAACATCATTGTCTTTGGGGCAAAGACAGTGTGGCTCAGTGGTAACACTGTAACCGTTCAGTACGCCTCATTTTTATTTTAACCATTTAAAACAACTCAACATGAGGAAAAGTATTTTTACGTTCGTTCTTCTGGCTATCAGCTTCAGCGTTTTTGCACAATCTTATACGGCTCGTGTGCTGGTGCTCAATGAAGGGTACTACGACTACATCAGTGGCGAAATTCTGGAACCGGTTACCGTTGGTTCTTTCGACCCGTCAACAGCAACGTACATCACACTGCACACCATTACCGGTGCGCGCTTTGCATCTGATATTGTTATCGCAGGTGATGTGTATTTTGTTGCAGCCGATGATCAATTATTAAAATATGACCTGGCTACGGATGCTTTATTGGATGCAGCCGAAGTGCAGGGTATTCGCAAAGTGGCGGTAACGGATGAGCAGGTGATCGTTACACGCGGAGAATATATGGTGGAGCTTCCTGCTTATGTGCAGGTATATGACCTGAACACCCTCGATCTTGCCTACGAAATATCTGCGGATGTATTACCACACACCACAGAAGGGGTGAGCATTCAGGATGGCAAGGCTTACATCGCCGTAAACAATGGATTCATCTGGGGTGAAGAGGTAGGGTATATTGCTGTATTGGATCTTGCCACACAAACGATCGCACAAACCATTGATCTGGGTGTGGATGGGATCAATCCCGATAACCTGATGATGGAAGGGGAGTATGTCTACACATTGAACAATAAAGATTTCACAGGCAGTTCTGTAAGTGCATACCGCATGACCACCGGCGAGATCAGTACCACTAACCTCGCGAACATCAGCAGCGGATGTGGCACTTCTGCTATTCAAAGCGGTACCATTTATTATCAGGAATTATTTGGCACTACAGTGAGCCGTTTCGATGCAGGAACTGCAACGATATTAGGTGAAGATGAGTATGGGGTGAGTTTTTACGGATTGGATTTCGACCCGGTGAGTGGTTACATGTATACAAGTGAAACAGACTTTTTCAGCTATGGCACTGTGCATGCTTATGATGCTGACATGAATATCGTGTATACATTCAATGCTGGGGTATCTCCGGGTAACTTTGCTTTTGATGTGCGTTTAGAAGCCGGAATTTCTGAGCAGGAAGTAGCGCATGTGCAGGTATATCCTAATCCGGTTGTTGATCACTTTACCGTTGACGCAGGATTGCCGATCGAACAATTGATCATTTGCGATATCACCGGCAAACAACTCATGCAGGTACAGGGCAATGCACAAACACAATGCACTGTAGGTGTTGAAGGCATTCCTGCCGGTTTATATACGCTGACTACCGTATTTGCAAACGGTAGTGCTACTGAAGTTTTTCAAAAGTAATTAAGTGTGTGGCACCCGATATCTGTATCGGGTGACACTTCTCTATATGCGCGCCCTTATTTTCTGGCTTTGTTTGAGCCTCATCGCCTGGTCATGCACTGCGGATAAGACCACGTCTTCGGCAGAGCAATCCTCCGTGCGCATTCCGATCAGATATGCGAGAGGTTTTGTGATCGAGCAGTATGCTGATCATTACAAAGTGATCGTTCGCGATCCACTGGATACAACAATGATCATAGATCAGTATATACTGATAAAAGGTACACAGCAATCGTATCAGGGGCAACCTGCCATACAGATCCCGGTGAAAAGGATGGTGAGTTTGTCGACCACGCATGTGGGTTTTCTGCGCGCACTTGACAAACAGCAGGCGCTGGTTGGATTCAGTGGTACAAAATACATTTGCGACAGTCTGGTTCGGGCATTGGTGGCTTCGGGGCACATACAGGAAGTTGGCAATGAAGGTGGTTTGGATCATGAACGTATATTGGCACTCAAACCGGATATGGTGATGACGTACCAAACAGGGAATGCTGCTTATGATCAAATAGAGAAATTGCGCACCTTGCAACTTTCGCCTGTCATAAATAATGAGTTCAGGGAATTATCGCCACTTGGACAGGCTGAATGGATAAAATTCATTGCTGTTTTCTTTGATGCATTGCCTGAGGCTGAAGCTGTGTTCGCCAAGGTGGAAAAAGAATATCTCGCATTGAAATACATTACGGAGCAGGTGCCATACAGACCATCGGTATTTACCGGAATGGCATTTAAGGGTGAGTGGACCATTCCCGGAGGAAAAAGTTTTGCCGCACAATATTTTCGCGATGCCGGTGCTGCTTATCTATGGTCGGATGATGCACGAACCGGAAATTTCCAGGTCACCCTGAGTGAAGTGGTAGAGCGTGCCGCACATGCCCGATATTGGTTGCATCCCGGCGATGCATCTGATCTGGCAGGTATGCAGAAAAGTGATTCGCGTTATACTTTTTTTGATGCCTGGAAAAATGCGCAGGTGTATAATAATAATGCGCAGGTACATCCTGCAGGTGGAAATGCCTATTGGGAATCGGGCATTGTATATCCGAATATTATTTTGAAAGACCTCGTATTTATTTTTCATCCGGAATTATTACCGGGGCATAAGCTGCAATATTATACCATATTACCATGAGCGCCTTACACCATCGAATGCTCCTGGGGATCATGGCTGCGACACTGCTGGTGTTGTTCCTGGCAGATCTATGTGTAGGTTCTGTCTGGATACCGATAGGTGATATCTGGAATGCCTTATTTGGCAGAACAGATATCAATGAAGTGAATGCCTTTATCGTAAACGAGGTGCGCCTGCCAAAAGCACTTACCGCAATATTAGCCGGTGCTGCCTTACCGGCCGCGGGGCTGATGATGCAAACGTACTTTCGCAATCCGGTTGCCGGTCCTGACATTTTAGGTGTTTCAGCCGGCTCCAGTTTATTTGTGGCCTTCCTGATGCTTACGGGTGTGTGGATGGGAGTAGATCAGGTATTAGGTAGTATTTCCATTATCACGGCAGCGATATTAGGCGCCGGGTTGGTATTGCTGGTCATTCTGGTGGTGTCGACCCGTGTGCGAGATGCCATGACCCTATTGATCTTTGGTATCATGTTCGGTATGGCCATCAGTGCCATTGTGGGTGTCATGCAATATTACAGCGAGCGCGGTGCTTTGAAATTATTTATGTTATGGACCTTTGGAAGCTTGCAGGGGATCACTTCAGCGCAACTTCCCTGGCTTGCCTTGTTGATCACAGTGGGCTTGTTTGGTAGTTTGCTGTTGGCCGGAAGATTAAATATTCTGTTGTTGGGCGAACGCTATGCCACCAGTGTGGGACTGCGTGTAGCACAAACACGAAATGCGTTGATCATTGTGACCGCATTATTGACAGGCTCTGTAACTGCATTTTGTGGTCCGATCGCATTTATCGGAATTGCTGTTCCACATCTGGCACGTATGGTATTTCGCATGCATGATCATCGCATCCTGTTGCCGGCGAGTATGTTGATGGGCGCATGCATCATGTTGCTATGCGATATGCTTACACAACTTCCCGGTGAAGCAGGGATATTGCCACTTAATGCTATCACTGCCTGCATGGGTGCACCGTTCATCATATTTATTATCTGGCGTCATCAACATGTTAAACATTCATTTTGAGTAGTCAGTATACATATCGCATGCAGTTAGAGGCACTCCGTATCGGATATGGTAGTCGTGTGATCCTGTCGGATATTTCCCTGAAGATCATTGCAGGCACCTGCACAGCGATCCTGGGTTTTAATGGAGCAGGAAAATCAACACTGCTGCGCACGATTGCCGGATTACAAGCACCATTCGCGGGAAAGGTACTGGTGGATGATCAGGATCTGCATCGCATGGATGTACGCACACGTGCGCAACACCTATCCATCGTATTGAGTGATCGCAACGAAATGGCACAGGCATTGCGTGTGTATGAAGTATTGTCCATGGCGGTTGCACCTCATCGCGAATGGTTCAGGTCATTGCACGCAGATGAATGGCAGCGGATCCAGGATACGAGTGCGCGCATGCATATCCAACATTTACAGCAAAGGCAATTGCATCAATTGAGCGATGGAGAAATGCAAAAGGTTGCCATAGCACGAGCCTTATTACAGGATACGCCAATTATTTTATTGGACGAACCAACGGCACATCTTGATCTGCATCATAAAATTGAAGTATTTGCCTTAATGCGAGCCTTGTCGGAAGAAGGTAAAACCATAGTGTTTACTTCGCATGATATAGAACCGGCTTTGCGTACAGCCACAGATATTGTTTTAGTAGGAGATGGCAAAGTGCAAAGCGGTACTGTTTCAGAGATCATGCACAGTGGTGCGATAGCACAATATTTCTCTACGGGTTCAGTTTCCTTCAATGCTGATCAGATGCGTTTTGATTATCGCATTTAAGCATGTGACCTGTGAATCACATAGATCCCCTGTTTCACAAAAAACAATACCCGGCGATAAGATACTTTTTCCAGATGATATCCATTTTCAGTAAAACATTTTTTCCATCCCGCATCGTCTTTGTTGGTATGGGGACAAGGTGAGTACCACAAATTCGCCCAGGTATCCAGCCAGAAGGTGATACGTTTCTGGAGCGGTGTATCGTAAATGTCTTCCATGATCACCAGCGTATCACACACGCGCATGATATCGCGCAATAATGCTTCCGGATCATCTACGTGATGCAATACCGTTAGTATTATCCCATATCGATAAGTGCCTTCCGGATAGGGTATTTTTTTCCCATCGTACACCACCGGTTTTACACTGGGATGATATTGTCCTTCATGGATGTCCAGCGGATGTATCTGAAAACCATGGTCCATCAATAATCTGGCAGCAAGTCCATTGCCACTGCCGATGTCGAGTATGGGCGTGTCTTTTGGCAGTAAGGGGAGGAGTGGACGAATTTTCTTGCGCACGAAGGGTCTTCCAACTGCGTGAAAGTACAGCTTTCGAAACAGGGGAACTTTCTGAATGATATAGAGAACCATGCGGGTCGTGCCCG
The DNA here is from genome assembly GCA_041918775.1 of Chitinophagales bacterium. GTDB lineage: Bacteria > Bacteroidota > Bacteroidia > Chitinophagales > BACL12 > UBA7236. The sequence goes on along the minus strand of JAYRVB010000437.1, from coordinate 5,911 downwards.
GCAAAGTTATTCTTTTTTGAACACGAGAGAAGCGCTGTTGATACAGTATCTCAAACCTGTAGGCGTTTGTGGTGCATCCTCGAATACATGACCCAGGTGACCGTCGCATCTGGCGCAATGCACTTCAGTGCGTGGATAGCCGATATCGAGGTCTGTGTCTTTTCCTACATGCGTTTCTACGATCGGTTGATAATAACTCGGCCAGCCTGTTCCTGAATCAAATTTATGTTTCGCATGGAATAAAGGCAATCCGCATGCTGCGCAATAGTAAGTGCCATTATCGTGGTTGTCGACATACGCATTTTGAAACGGGCGCTCAGTACCGGCCTGACGGAGCACGTAATATTGCTCAAAGCTGAGCTGCTTTTGCCAGACACTGTCGGGCTTTACGATGGTTTTCCCATCCCAGATATAATCCGGTGCTTCGAGTGTGGTGCCTGGAAGTTCGGCAGGAGCCTGTTTTTCTGTGGTTTTCTGTGTGCTCTGACCACAACCGGCCGCAACAGCAGCAGTAACAGTGATCGCAACAATGAGGGTTCGCATGATAAGCATGATCTTTTTTAACCGATATACGGAATACCCGTGGTTTCGGATGTAACAACTTACCCGAGCACTAAGTTCAGCACCTTATACCAATACACCCTTTGGATACATTTGCTCCTGCAACTCACGAACTTTTGGGTCGGTAATATATTCGTCGTACGACATCAGCCTGTCGATTACGCCATTCGGTGTAATTTCGATGATCCTGTTGGCGATGGTTTGCATGAACTGATGATCATGCGACGTAAAAATGATAAATCCTTTGAAATCAGAAAGACCGGTGTTCAATGCTTCAATACTTTCCAGGTCGAGGTGGTTGGTTGGTTCATCGAGGATGAGTGCATTGCCACCGAGCAACATGGCACGAGAGATCATACAGCGCACCTTTTCACCTCCGGAAAGCACCTTGCAACTCTTCAGGGATTCTTCACCACTGAATAACATGCGACCGAGAAATCCGCGGATATAGGATTCATCTTTCTCTTTACTGTATTGACGCAGCCAGTCGATCAGGTTCATGTCTCCTGTAAAGAACGGGGCATTATCGGTAGGCAGATAATTATTGGTAATGGTAACCCCCCATTTATACTCGCCGCTGTCGGCATGGCGCTCGCCGGCTATGGCTTCGAAGAAATAGGTTTTCGCAAGCGGATATTTACTTACCACTGCGATCTTATCTCCTTTTTCCGCGGTAAAGGTGATGTTTTTAAACAGGGTTTTGCCATCGAGTTCTTTCGATAAATTGATCACCTGTAAAACCTGATCACCGAGGTCGCGTTCCGGTGTAAAGAAAATACCCGGATATTTTCGGTTGGAAGGACGCAATTCTTCCAGGTTGAGTTTTTCGAGGGCTTTTTTACGACTTGTTGCCTGTTTCGCTTTAGAAGCATTTGCAGAGAATCGGCTGATGAATTCCTGTAATTCGCGGCGTTTATCTTCTACTTTTTTGTTCTTCTGAGCCATCAGTTGTAACATAAGTTGTGATGACTGATACCAGAAGCTATAGTTACCGGTAAAGATGCTGATCTTGCCATAATCGATATCGGCTACGTGGGTACACACAGCATCCAGAAAGTGACGGTCGTGAGAAACAACGATCACGGTATTTTCATATTCTGCGAGGAAGTTCTCCAGCCACGAAATGGTATCGATATCCAGGTCGTTGGTAGGCTCATCCATAAGGAGGATATCCGGATTGCCAAATAAGGCCTGGGCAATCAATACGCGCACCTTTTCCTTTCCGGACAGTTGTTCCATGGGCATGTAGTGCAGGTCTTCCTTCACGCCGAGGTTGCTCAACAATTCAGCAGCATCACTCTCTGCATTCCAGCCATTCATTTCCGCAAATTCTGCTTCGAGTTCGCCCACACGCAAGCCATCTTCCTCATTGAAATCCGGTTTTGCATACAGGGCATCTTTTTCCTGGATGATGGTCCATAGTTTTTTATGCCCCATCATCACGGTATGGATCACCTGATGCATGTCGAACTCATTGTGGTTCTGCTTGAGCACCGCCATGCGTTCGCCCGGGGTGATGTCGATCATGCCCGTGGTAGGCTCGATATCTCCGGCCAGGATCTTCAGAAAGGTGGACTTTCCGGCACCATTGGCTCCGATGATACCATAGCAATTGCCTTTGGTGAATTTCAGGTTAACATCTTCAAAAAGAAGGCGTTTGCCATAGCGAAGAGAAACATTAGTAACAGTGATCATGTGCCTGAGCCGATTTGGAGGTGCAAAGGTAAGGTATTCCCGCGATAGAAAGCCCTTGCAGGTGCAATGTTATGCGAAGTTTAACCCTGTTTTGCCGATCACTTTTCCGTAAAAAGTAAGGCGATATCCTTGATGAGTTTGCTCACTTCGGCGGTATCGGTACCATCATAATACCCCCGGATACGGCCATCGCGATCTACCAGAGCGAAGTTTTCGGTATGCACAAAATCATTTGGACCGTTATCACCCTGTGTTGCATCCACCAGATAGCTGTATCGTGCCAGGTCGTAAATTTCCTGTTTTGTGCCAGTGACAAAATTCCATTTACTGGTTTCGATGTCTCGGTTATAAGCATACCTTTTCAGCACGGAAGGGCGATCATGGTCGGGATCAACCGTATGGCTGATGATCATAAAATCAGGATTGTCTTTATAGGTCTTGTGCACGCGAAGCATGCCTTCAGTCATTATAGGGCAGATACCCAAACAGGTGGTGAAGAAGAAATCAGCCACATAGATCTTTCCTTTGTAAGCTGATTGATCTATCATCACGCTATCCTGATTCAACAGCGAAAAGGATTGCACATAGTGCGGCTCGCCTTCATGTCCGGTAGGGCCGTAATAGGGTAATACCGGATCCGGATTGCCCTTTTGCATAGTGGTATACACAAACCCGATTGCCGCAATTGCCACCACCACAACGATGATGGTGCCATATCGAAAATAGGAATTTTTGTTTTGCGCCATGCTGCAAAGTTAGGGTGCATGGCAGCGAATCCATAAAACGTTTACAGAAAGTTTGCACTTGGAAGGCTTGTATAAGCCGGCGGTTCAAGGTGGTCAAAATGTGTATCTTAGGCCGCAAAATCAGTGCATGACCAAATCTAACAGACTTACTGCATTTATCCTTGGAGCAATGGTTGCCGGTATCGGCGTTGGCTACCTGATCAATACCGGTGTTGAATCTACAGATCAGCAGGCGCATATTGCTACACAGATCAGTATCGTTACGACTATATTTCTTTCTCTCATCAAAATGATCATCGCCCCGCTGGTGTTTTCTACACTGATTGTTGGTGTTGCAAAAATGGGCGATGTAAAGACCGTTGGCAGGGTAGGGGGTAAAACGATGTTGTGGTTTATTTCTGCTACGCTTATTTCGCTAACATTAGGCATGTTGCTGGTAGTTGCATTAGAACCGGGGGCGGCCATGCAACTGGAACTACCAGCAGCGGATGCAAAGAGCAATGTAGATGGAAGTGCAATTTCGCTTTCTACGTTTATTACGCATGTTTTCCCCACCAGTATATTTAAGGCCATGGCAGAAAATGAAATTCTGCAGATCGTAGTGTTCAGTTTGTTTTTTGGAGTGGCATGTGCGGCTATCGGGGAAAAAGCAGAACCACTCATCAAAGCATTGGATGTTGTTGGGCATGTGATGATCAAGATCACGATCTATGTTATGGGCTTTGCACCTTTTGCGGTGTTTGCTGCCATGTGTGCCGTGATCGCAAAAAACGGCATCGGTGTGCTCGGAGTCTATGGATTGTTCATGGGTGAATTCTATTTGGGATTAGTGCTTTTATGGATCATTTTGATCGGAGCCGGGTTTGCCGTGTTGAAACATCGGGTGTTCGTGTTATTGCGTCGCATTCGGGAGCCATTTTTATTGGCATTCAGTACAGCTTCCAGTGAAGCGGCATTTCCAAAACTGATCACTGAACTTGAACGATTCGGATGTAACAATAAGATCGTGAGTTTTACTTTGCCGCTTGGATATTCGTTTAACCTGGATGGCAGTATGATGTATATGACCTTTGCCAGTATTTTCATTGCACAATGTTATGGCATCGATCTGTCGACAGGAGAAATGATCACCATGTTACTCGTACTCATGGTTACCAGTAAAGGGATCGCTGCAGTGCCACGTGCTAGCTTAGTAGTAATTGCAGGCACGATCGCTATGTTTGATATTCCGCAGGAAGGGCTTGTGCTTTTGTTAGGCATAGATACTTTTTTAGATATGGGCCGCAGTGCTACCAATGTGATCGGCAACGCCATCGCAACGGCTGCTGTGAGTAAATGGGAAAATGCATTGGAAGATTAATGCGCCTTATCTTTGCCGCCTTTATTGTATTAAACTCGAATAAAATACACATTGACAATAATGGGTGATCGCAAGCAAGCCTCCATGGTATTTATTTTTATTACGATGTTGATCGATGTGATCGGCTTTGGGATCATTATTCCGGTAATGCCCAACCTCATCATCGAATTACATGGCGGTGATTATAGCAATGCTGCACGTATCGGTGGCTGGTTGCTCTTTGCTTTTTCGCTCATGCAATTTTTGTTCAGCCCGGTGCTGGGAAATTTAAGCGATCGCTATGGTCGCCGCCCGGTATTACTGTTTAGTTTATTTGGATTTGGTGTTGATTACTGCATTATGGCGCTGGCACCGAATTTATGGTGGCTGGTAGTTGGTCGCATCATTGCCGGTATCACCGGTGCGAGTTTTTCTACAGCCAGTGCCTATATCGCCGATGTGTCGCCACCGGAAAAACGCGCACAGAATTTCGGATTGGTCGGTGCTGCATTTGGTGCGGGATTTATTTTAGGTCCGGCCTTAGGTGGTTTTCTGGCAGAGTTCGGCACAAGAGTTCCTTTTTATGGCGCGGCCACTTTATCGCTGGTCAACTGGTTATATGGATTTTTCATTCTTCCGGAATCCCTGCCAAAAGATAAACGCAGGCCATTTGCATGGAAACGCGCAAATCCGATTGGTTCACTTGCTGCTTTGAAAAAATATCCGGTCACCTATGGTTTGATCGCCAGCATGGTATGTATCTATCTGGCCTCTCATGCAGTCCAAAGCACCTGGAGTTATTTCACCATGGGCACATTTGGTTGGGATGAAAAAGCGGTCGGACTTTCGCTTGCTTTAGTGGGTTTGCTGGTCGGATTGGTGCAAGGTGTGCTCATCAGAGTGACCATCCCGCGTTTCGGACAAAAGAATTCATTGTATTATGGGCTGGCCATGTATACCATCGGCATGTTGTTGTTTGCCTTTGCTACGGATGGCTGGATGATGTATGCATTTTTAATTCCGTATTGTCTCGGTGGTATTGGCATGCCTGCATTGCAGGGGATCATTTCTGCACAGGTGCCAAATAATGAACAAGGAGAATTACAGGGAGCGCTCACCAGTTTAATGAGTGTGACCAATATCATCGGACCATTGCTCATGACCAATATTTATGCCTTCTTTACGGCAGAAGATACACCCTTCCATTTTGCAGGTGCTGCATTTATTGCCGGTGCTATTTTTATGGGTGTGAGCCTGATCTTATCCATGCGCACACTGCAAAAACATCCGTGATCCTATTCGAAATACTGGTGATATAAAACCAGGTGCTCTTGTATTTTAGCTACCTGTGCCTGGCACACTTCTAAGCCACTGATCTGGAGTGGCACGATCAGTTCCTGCATCGGATTCAGATAGGCGTGTACCATTTCATGGTTATCGCCCATTTCGGCGCAGTAATTGACAATGTAAACCAGATCATCCATCAGATCTTTGCCTAAAGTGCGATAGGCCACGATGCTGGTATCCGGATGAAAGGCATCCACCCTAGCGATCATTTTATCGATGCCCT
>JAYRVB010000436.1:0-2794 GCA_041918775.1 Chitinophagales bacterium | reverse complement strand
TCATAGGCTTCGTGCTCCTCGGTGTGCTCATCATTGCCTTCTTTTTCATGCAAAGCCGGTATGCCAATGAGGCCCGTATAGAACAAGCCAAACAGCAACATATTGCAGACTCGATCAAACAGGTCGAGCATATCAAGGATTCCATCGCTCAATTATCGAATCCAAAACCTGCAGCAACAAATACAGGCGCTGCGATCTCCGCAATACCTGATACGGTAAAAGCGCAAATGGACCCGGCAAGTATTGCCAAAATGGAGGACTCATTAGCCCAATTGCACAATCAGCAAACATTCGGTGCATTTGCTACAGTAGTAAATGGTAAAGAAGAGCAGGTGAGCATTGAGAATGAAAAGATCAAACTGGTATTTTCAACAAAAGGCGCTTCCATAATACATGCACAATTAAAAGCTTACACCGATTATCATGGTGGTGCGCTCGACCTCATCCAGGGAGATGCCAATCGCTTTAATTACAATTTCTACTATGGCGACAAAACCGTAAATACCGAAGATCTGTATTTCACCCCCGCCAAAAGTGCCGATGGGAAATCCGTAAGCTTCAGCATCACCACCACCACCGGTGCAAAGTTGATCCAGACATATCGTTTAACAGAAACGGATTATCTGGTTGACTACGACCTGGAGATGCAGAACTTCAACGCCATCATTCCTGGTCGCGACCCGGTGATCATCCTCAACTGGCGCAATGTGATGCAGGAACAGGAGAAGAATGTCAAATACGAACGCCAATATTCAAAGCTCTATTTTGGAGAAGCGGACGGCGATGTAGACTATAAGAATACCAATGGTGAACTGAAATTTGAAGATGATGTAAAATGGGTAAGTTGCCAGCAACAGTTTTTTAACACCACACTCATAGCCAAAGAACGGTTTGAGAAAAATGGAAAGATCGAGGTGTTTGCTGAAGACACTTCACATTTCGTAAAAGACTGCAATACGGAGTTGTATATCAATTTCAATGGCAAAGAAAACTTCAGCTTCCCTATGCAATGGTATCTCGCGCCAAATGAATACAAACCTATCCAGGCGCTGAATATTGGTTTAGAGACTATCGTACCAACCGGTTCAGGATTTATCGGATGGATCAACAAATGGGCCATCATGCCGGTATTCAACTGGCTGAGCGGCTTTGTAAGCAATTACGGATTGATCATCCTCCTGCTTACCATCATTATTAAATTAGCCCTTACACCGCTTACATACCGTTCATATTTATCTATGGCAAAAATGCGTGTCCTCAATCCTGAGATGACGGAGATACGCGAAAAATATAAAGACGACCAGGCGAAATTGGGACAAGAACAATTAAAACTTTTCCGCAAAGCCGGTGTAAACCCATTAGGTGGTTGTATCCCTACCTTACTGTCAATGCCGATTCTCATTGCGGTATTCCGAATGTTCCCCGGCAGTATACAACTGCGTCAGGAATCTTTCCTCTGGGCCGACGACCTGTCTACCTATGACGATATCATTTCCTGGGGTGCGAATATTCCATTCATCGGTTCACATATCAGTATTTTCTGTATTCTGATGACCATCAGTTCTGTGATGTATATCCGCATGAACATGCAGAACGCCACTCAGCTGACCGGTCCGATGAAAACCGTGCAATACATCACACCAATATTCTTTTTCTTCTTCCTGAACAGCTCTCCTGCCGGTTTAACCTATTATTACTTTGTAAGTAACCTCGTAACCTTCTCGCAACAATGGGCAATACGCAGGTTCCTGATCAATGATGATGAGATACATCGCCGCATTCAGGAAAATAAAGCCAAGCCGGAAAAAGCGAAATCTGGATTTGCCAAGCGATTAGAGGATGCCATGAAACAGTCTCAACAGATCCGCGAAATGCAAAATCAGCAAAAGAAAAAGAAATAAGACGAAGCCCTGTTGAGCATGCCCTGATTGACGCGCAGGGATATTTCCTGAGTCAAATTTTCTTTACCCAACCAGGTAAGCTGATTAGCAGTTTTATGCAGGTTGTGTAGTATTGATGATCAGGCGTTGAACAAAAGGCGTTGACCATTCTGTGCATCATTGACCACACCATTTTCCCATGCCGGATGACCATTCACAAAGGTATGTGTGATCACCCCTTGCATAGTTCTACCTTCCAGGGGACTCCATCCGCACTTGGCAAGAATATTATCCTTGTGTATGGTCTGACTTTTATTGAGATCCAGCAGAAACAGGTCAGCATAATATCCTTCGCGTAAAAATCCGCGTTCGCGTATCCGAAAACATCTGGCCACATCGTGACTCATTTTCTGTGCAATCTTTTCCAGTGGCATTTTTCCTTCAAAGTAAAAGCTCAACATCACCTGTAAGCTATGTTGCACCATAGGTGCACCACCAGGACATTTTGCATAGAGTTGTGCTTTTTCTTCCAAAGTATGCGGTGCGTGGTCAGTGGCGATAACATCTATGCGATCGTCGAGGATGGCCTGTAAAATTTGCGGTTTATGACGCTTTTCCTTGATGGCAGGATTCCATTTGATGCGCGCTCCCAATTTCGCATAATCATCCGCATCAAAATAGAGATGGTGCACACATGCTTCTGCAGTTATTCGCTTTTGTTCTATTGGTATTGTATTGGTAAACAAAGAAAGTTCATCTGCAGTGCTGATATGCAGGATGTGCAATCTGGTATTGTGTTGCCTGGCCAGTTCTACTGCAAAGGATGAAGATAAATAGCATGCCTGTTCATCGCGAATTATGGGATGCATGTATACAGGTATATACTCACCATACTCTGTGCGGGCCTGTTCAAG
>JAYRVB010000435.1:0-3432 GCA_041918775.1 Chitinophagales bacterium | reverse complement strand
TTACTGTTGTATACACTTACACACTTAAATACTTACACACTTGCACACTCCCACACTTCCACACTCCTCGTAGTGAGCTTAGGGTAATTGGTTTAGTGAATGTGTATTTTTAGGGCTGCGTGCATCTATAAGATGACTTTAGAAAAAGACGTTATTGTTACCACATGAAGCGGCGACACCGGATACAATGGCGATGGGTACTTGCCTATTTACCTGTGGTTGCGGGTTTGCTGGTGTTTTGTGTCTGGATGATCCCGGAGATCACCCCTCAGGCTCCCCTGCCGGATGAGGCCAGGCCGCTGGCTATTGACAGTTTGCATGCCGTACCGGTGTATTACAACGGACCGGTTTCGCATGTGGGGGGTAAAAGCACAGCCAGGAATGGATACAATTACGGACTGCGGTGGCAATGTGTGGAATTTGTAAAGCGATATTATGCAGAACATCTTGGTCATTATATGCCGGATGCCGATGGGCACGCTAAAGATTATTATGACAAGCACCTGCCGGATGCCTCCTATAATGAAGCCCGGGCATTAGTGCAATATGCCAATCCGAGCTTAAAAAAACCACAGGTAGATGATATACTTGTTTTCGATCGCTCCCTTAGCAATAAATATGGGCACATCGCCATTGTGAGCGCTGTATTTGAAGATCATATCGAGATCATTCAACAAAATGCCGGTCCCGATACACCAACACGAGAAACGATACCCCTGGTGATGAAAGAGGACCGGTGGCAGGTATTGAACCGTCGTGTTTTAGGCTGGTTGCGGGTGGAATAAAACGAAAAAGCCTTTCACGCATGAAAGGCTTTTCTTATCGCAGATTGAAAAAATTTCTATTTACGCGCTGATCAAAACTGATCCATGGCTTGTATAAGCTGACCTACTTCATCGGCTTTGATCCTGCAATGCATTTTGATATACACGAAACTACTAGCATCTTCATGCACTAACAATACAGCGCGTTTTATTGTATTATGCTTGTTTGTGCGCACGGACATTTCTACTCGTTCTCCCTCAGTATTGACACTGAGTAGTTGTTCATAGTCCTGGCGTTCCATCCGGTTGAGTTTGCGCTGCATTTTGTTGTCCATTTGCGCAGCATACTGCTCACCCTCACGGATACAGATGGTCACACTTCCGATATGGCGCATAAAATCTACAGCCATCGCCTCACTGCCTTCCATTTCATCGTCGGCAATATCTGCTACCCACTTGATCAACACACCGGGGATCCAAAGATTCAGCTTTGTGGATTCATCTTCAGGTTCAGGTTCCACTGCATGTGCGTGGAGTGCGGGTGATGCTGACCAGATGAACAGAGTCAGGATACCGAGGGCGAATATTTTTTTCATCGTAATTGGATTTACAGGGTCATTATTTATCGTCTGATTCTGCTGCAGGAGTTTCAATCTTTTTCAATTCATCCAATCCCTCGATATCGAGATCTCCGATGTCTGAAATTTTATTGATGTCAATTGCGCCCATGATGCTGATCATCACAAATTCACCGTCGGCATCACAAACCAGCAACATATCGTTGAGTACACTACCGGTAATGTTGCGGCCATATAGTTTTACTTTTTCACCTTCAGCGTTCACATCCATGAGTTCTTCGTATCCGGTAACGGGAACGCTGGTCATGAATTCGTTGTAGTATTGACCACTTAAGGAATTGCCTTCTGTATTTTCATACACGAGAATGCGAATGCCTTTGATACCTTCAACTGCGCTTTGCCATTCCTGAGTGTCGTCAGCAGCTGATGCGACCCAGCTAAATAATTTTTCCGAAACGATCACGGAAGTAAAACCTTCTTTGCCTTCATATTTTTGAAAAAAGGCATCGATCTGCTGTGTTTGTGCAAAGGCTGCCGAACCGGCGATCAATGTAATAAGGGAGAGCATGAGCTTTTTCATATGTTCTGATTTAGGGTGTAAAAATGATGTTATACCCATTAGGCGAACAGGGTTCGAAAAAGTTACAGGCAAGGCAAAAAAAAGCGATCCGCGAGGCTAAAACACTTGCGTATCAAGCCTTTCTGCTAATAAACAACCCAAACAACAGGAGTTGATGATAGAGGTTATCGAGGCGGAGGGTGAGGTTTATGGGTGCGGTGGACAGGTCGCTGTATAAATTCGGCAGATTGTGGAGGTCGTTGATGCGCCCTTCGATATTATACATGAACTGATCTGCCGCCCAGCCGATATATTTCTGTTGTGTCTTATGCGAGACCAATGCCGAAGGTAACTTTTTAGGGCCGTCGCAAAGCTTTTCAAATTTATAATTTGCTGCATACGCATTGCCGATTGCCAGCGCTGAGAGTTTCTGTAAAATAGCCTGATGATTGACCCCTGATTTATTTCGATGCTCGAGCAATTTCAAATTGTCGCGCAACTCACGCAGGATATTATTGCGCAGATTATCAGCAGATCGGGAGCGTTCTGTAAAATATTGCAGCAGCTCTTTCACTGTACTTACACCGGTTTGAACATAATCAGGCATACACGTGTGTTTATGAGCAGGAAGTTACATAAGTTGCGTCAATTGCAATCGATCACCCGACGCACCTCCAAAAAATGCTGGCTATAGTAGGATTCATTTTTCTCATTGCTGATGCGCACACCACCGGTTTCTGGGGAAGATGTATGGATGAAGGTAAATCCCTTATCTGCATCGTAATTCAAAACGATCCCCACATGACCCGGATCGCCAGGCACATCCCTGGGGCCACTGAACACGATGATATCGCCCGGTTTGGCGTCTACATGTGGCACCGGAGTACCGGCGTCAAATTGCTGACCGGATGTACGTGGCAGGGTGATATCGAACTGTTTGTATACATAGCAGATAAATCCGCTGCAATCGAATCCGCTGTTCGGTTCTGAACCGCCCCAGACATAAGGTGTACCGATAAAAGATTGGGCAAGTGTAACAATACTGTCGGCAATGGCTTCCTCACGCAGTGTGGCGCTGTCGACAATCTCCTGTTGCCACCAGGGACTTATTTGCGCACTCATCGGTTTGGTCGCGAGCACGCAGAAAAATAATGATGCTATTGCGTAGACTTTATACATCAGGGGTGCTGACGTTTCTCTTTATTTTTCTTTTTATGGTCTTGTTCCCACCATACCGGAGTATCGTCGTCGGGATCGAGGTTATAATTTACGGTGATCTCCTCTCCCGGCGCAATATCACGCACAGCTCTGAATTCGAGTACGTTCAGATCGAAATCAGGTAGGTATTGGGCATTGGGTTTGTAGCTATGGTTATAGAGAGAACCGAAGCCGAGTGCGAGTGCCCCTTTCTTTCCCTTGTTGCCCCATTCAAAATAATATTCATAGAGGAAGGTATCATTGATACTTTCCCGGTCTTTAGCGCTGAACACGATCATAGGTGCAACCTCAATAGTTTCGCCTTTGGCAATTG
>JAYRVB010000434.1:0-3406 GCA_041918775.1 Chitinophagales bacterium | reverse complement strand
CCATAACTTATACGGGCCAAATAGGTGCCTGTGGCCATACCCCTTCTGAATACGGCAAATCGAATAGTTTCTCCCGGATTTGTGAGGTAAATATTGGAGTAGGTATCTACAATCCTTCCCTGCATGTCAATAATATCGCAACGCAGGGTCTGGTTGGGGTCTATGACAAAATCATCAGGTATATTGATCTCGAGAGTAGCTTGTTCTGCAAAGGGATTTGGATACAGTTTAATGGAAGGATCGACATTGTCGATAAAGTCAGACACCGCTACCTCATCACAACCCGGGATGAGACAACCCATACTGTCTAATCTTAATAGCCAACACATTGATTGTACAACCCCATCGATGGTGTCACCACCCATACCAGAGCATATATAGCCTCCATCAGGCATTTTTTGAAAGTCATATAGATAGTTGTGGCTACCCGCGACATTTGCAAAATCACGCTCCCAAACCACGGTTCCATTGCTATCTAATTTAATTATGTATCCGTGTGGGTCATAAGTCTCATCCACAATTGTAGTTCCGACTGCCACAATACTACCATCATCAAAAGTGCGGAGCGTATAAATGTATTTATAATACTTATCATTTAAAAATGTACGCCAAATGAAGTTTACATTTGTATCCACTTTGCCTATATACTGCACATATTCATAATCTCCTTCGTTGATCACAGTATCAATATACTGTCGTACTATATACGACTGACCATTCTTCGTCACTTTGACCTCTATCTCAGAATCATCACCCGGAGTGCCGATTTCTTTAGAGAAATACATAGTACCTTGTAAGTCATGTTTGTAAACTTTACCATTTCGATCTAAGTCTGCTTCAGCAATAACGCCTCCAGAAATAATCATTTTATTTGAAACCACATCTAATAATCCACCAATTTCAGAGTTAATACCATCACCACCTTTAAACTCCCATCGAACTGTTCCTATTGTATCCAAACAAAGTAAATAGGTGTAAGCTGGTGCAATTAATGTATCTCTGGTTGCCCACCCAAGTAAAATCTTTTCGTTTGAAATATCAAATTTAAGCCTTGCAAATTCGGTATAACCATCTCCAATGTATTTTTTTGTAAAAATCGTGTCGCCATCAATGTTGTATACATATAACATGCCATTATGTTGTGAATAATATGGTGGAAACAATGTATCATAAATCGTAAAAGTACCAGCTGAAATTAGAGTCGAGTCGTTTAAAAACTCCAAACCACTGGTATATCCTTCTCTATAAGAGTAATACAGATTACCAAGAATACTTTTAGTAATAACAGCATTCCCTGTAAAATCTGTTTTAATAAAGAATTTATTAGGAATATTATATCCATCAATTATTGAGGCTCCTCTGCCATTTATATATATATAATTATCGTCTTTTGCAACTGATAGGCCTAATGATGTATATGGATAATTCCAATACAATCTTGAGAATGTTGTCTGTGCTACAGAAATCAAACTAATAAGCGTCATACACCCTGTCACAACAAGTTTTATCATAGGCCTACTGTATAACCACTATTTGTTTACTAATTTGTTCTCCAATAATGCCAGATACATAACCAACATACACACCAGACTTTAGCATTGTATTGTCTAACTTAATATAAGAAACCAAGTTGTCGAGTGGAAACTGTAATACATATCTACCTTGAGCATCTATAATAATTAATCGAGTATTACTTTGAATTGACTCAAGATTTATCTCAACCACACTGCCACTGCCAACCGGATGCGGATAAATTTGCATCGAATTCGGATCGCTTTGTGGCAAGTTTTGCTGAATCAGCCTCAACTCCTCAGCTGTCAATTCTTCGTTTGATTCATTTATCGGTTCATCGTAAGTGCTTCCTGCAACTAGCTCCATGAGCAACTTCGCCTGTATACCCTCGCGGTCATTTCGCTGCGCTTCGATTTTAATAGCAGAAAATTGCTCTTCTGTTGCTTGCAGCCACGTCAATGTATCTTTTGCTAAGCCCAAACCTAATGAAAATAGACTTGAATTGTATCCGTTCAGTTCAGCATCAGGAGATTCGGTTAGTTCGGCGCTAAGCACTTCTGCATTATCATAGTCACTCGAATCTTCCAATAACTGTATCCTGATACTAGTTGACAGAGGGCTGTCATTTTCATACAACAAAATATTAAGGCTATCGATGAGCGCATTCTGCAAATAATAAGAGGCGTCCATATTAAAGCGTATATTGCCTAGAAAAGCGTCATAAGCTACTCCAGCTGGCTTTAGGTATTCGTATGGGTTATATGTGAGAGGCATCATCAAACTTGCAGGACGATTTTTCACTGGCTTGGGTGCTGCCATGCGACCGCTTCCACCACTTCCAGTTGTGAAGTTTGTAGGACAGTAGTCAGAAAATTCTTCGATACTAAAAATTGTTCCAACACATCCAGTCTCATCAGCATCTCCAACATCCCATGGATCAATCGAATTTGAATATATGCCTGGCGCAGCAAAAGGCGATGTTGCTGGATTGTCATCTTCATGAAAAGTATATACATAATAATTAGATATTGTGATATCAATCGATGTCTTAATCTGAGTGTTTAAATCAGCAAAATTCGGATCAGTAAATAAATTATTTGCTGGTGATGTTTCCGATAAACAAGCCCCCTGATCTTTTTTCATAGTTGCAGTTGTAGCGCCTGATATCAATGATATATCATATTTTCCTTCTTCGAAAGTATTACATTTGATTTCAAGCCCATTGTTAATGTCACCATTGTTCCCCTGCACGCGTACACCGTATTTTAGCGCAGAAAAATTATTGCGGTAGATCCAGTTGGAACCAGTACCACTTTCGTTTATAACGATACCTATCTGAGTACCAATGATACCTGCGCCCGCACCTGTGATATTATTTTCCTCTACTCCATAGGCATCACATCCATCAAGATAGATACCATAATTAGCTTTGGCAGGCAGGGTCATGGTATTAAAATTCACTTCAGGCAGTGATGCGCCCCCAATGTAGATACCATTGCCGTTTTCCGCAAATACATTACCCTGCACAAGAATATTGGAGCTGAGGGTGGTAAACTGTGCCGCATACACCCCATAATACAGATCAGTAAAATAATTAGGGTCAGTTCCGGTAGCACCGATTGCTGCAAATCCGTTTGGATTGTCATGTGCCTTAAAAGTGGCGTTATATCCTTTGATGCCCATGCCGCGGTCAATCCCTGCATATATTGTGGAGGCGGTGGTGTTTTCAAATACATTGCCTCTGATGGTCACATTCTTTACCTGTATCATCTTGATATGGGCCTCCGGTATTTCTACTGCATCAGGTAAAGCTGCAGAGGTGGTAAAATCGCAATGCCGGATAAAAGTGACATTGTTTTTATCAAAGGGCCACATCATTACATCTATCGTATTG
>JAYRVB010000433.1:0-4987 GCA_041918775.1 Chitinophagales bacterium | reverse complement strand
CACTGCCGCGAGAATTGCCGTAAGGGGATCCATCGTATAAGGAATCGGCTTCAATTGCTCAACAGGCAATCTGCGCATGGTTTCTCGCGGATTAACGGTCACCTGATCAAGTTGCATTGGCATCAATACGATGACCTCTACATAGCGCTCATTCGGTGCAAGTATATATTTGCGGTACTCCGTATTATACCCCACATAACTAAAGGATAAAATGATGGTATCGTTGGCAGGTACCTTGATCATGAAATTCCCATCCTGATCACTCTGC
Source organism: Chitinophagales bacterium (assembly GCA_041918775.1). GTDB lineage: Bacteria > Bacteroidota > Bacteroidia > Chitinophagales > BACL12 > UBA7236. Next base: position 4,719 of record JAYRVB010000433.1, on the reverse strand, counting down.
ACGACGATGTTTCTGTCGACCACAGAAATATTGGCCTCGGGCACCAGATCGCCATCTTCATTGGTGATGTTGCCATACACCGTTGCGGTTTGCTGCGCATCTGCCACACCCGTCCATCCGCCCAAAAGCAGCAATACACAAAATCTGATCATGCACAGGTGAAACGCTGATTTCATCTGTTTATTATCTGGTCAGCGATTTGATGGTTTGGATGGCCTGTTTAGGGTCGGGGTGACCAAAAACGCCACTACCGCTCACCAATACATCGGCGCCTGCTTTAAAGATACGTTCGGCATTATCCAGTTTCACGCCACCATCCACTTCAATGAGGGCTTTTGAGCCTGTGCGCAGGATCATTTCTTTGATGCGACCTATCTTTTCAATGGAAGTTTCAATGAAATCCTGTCCGCCCCACCCCGGGTTCACGCTCATAAAGCACACGATCTCGATATCCCTGATGATATCTTCCAGGGCACTAACGGAAGTACCGGGATTGATGGCCACACCAGCTTTGGCACCCAGTTTATGGATCTCCTGCACGGCGATATGGATATGTGTGCAGGCCTCTATATGAATAGAGATACTATCTGCACCGGCTTCGCGAAAATGTTTCAGGTAACGCTCAGGCTGCACCATCATCAGGTGCACATCCAGGGGTTTGGTACTGTGGCGTTTCATGGCGGCCACCACCGGTAGCCCAAAACTGATATTCGGCACAAACACACCGTCCATCACATCCACATGTATCCAGTCGGCAGCGGATGCGTTGATCATTTCCACATCACGCGCTACATAGGCAAAGTCTCAACTCAGTATGCTGGGGGCTACTAAAGGATTCATGCCGCAAAGATACGCGCTCCCAACGGGAAAGCCCCTCCCGAAAGGGTGTATAAGTCAATTTTCGACAGGCTTCGTCGACATTTTGCCCTTATTCACCGAAACGCCTATTACCAAAGGGGAAAAATTAGGCACCTTTGCCCTTGTCAACATTTCGTATACATATGGCACGCAGAAACTCCTTCAAACATCATTTACAGGCGCTGATACTCCCCTTTCTGGTGAGCAGCGTTCCGGCATTGGCGCAGGATCAAACAACGGAATCGGCATTACTTTGGGAAGTATCCGGAAACGGCCTCAGCGCACCGAGTTATATCTATGGCACTTTTCACCTGATCGATGCAGCACATTTTACTGTAAGCCCTGCTGTGGACAGTGCATTTGCCCATTGCGATCAGATCGCTTTTGAAATAAAAATGGATGACATGAGCATGATCGGTAAAACCATGAAATGGATGCCACTACCCAACGGCGGTGCCTTATCGGATTATTGCACACCGGAGGAATATAGCATCGTGTCGCAATATGTAAAAGACAGCATGGGCATGGATATCGTCATGTTCAAGGGAGCAAAACCGCTTGCCCTGTATCAATCTACTATGGTGGCCAATATTGAAGGCGAGTCGGCCAGTTATGAAATGCATTTTATGGAAAAAGGGGCTGCTGCGCAAAAACCGATACTCGGATTGGAGACCATCGAATTTCAATTGAGTGTGTTCGACAGCATTCCATATGATGAGCAGATCGATTGGATCGTGCAATCGATACAGGATAATACAGGTGCGACATTATGGGATGATATGATACGCACTTACACTTCGCAGAATATTGAAGCGATCTATCAACTCACCATTGCAGATTCTCCGGAATTAAAAAAATATGAAGCCCTCCTCATCACCGATCGCAATAAACGCTGGATACCGGTGATCGAACAATACGCTAAAGAAAAACCTACCTTTGTGGCCGTTGGTGCCGCACATTTAGGTGGTCCGAATGGCATCATCAAATTATTAAAAGAGGCGGGATATACCCTTACACCCGTAAAATAAATAAGGCATGATAGAAGTACAACATATTTCCAAAACCTTCACGTTGTCGAAGCAACAACGCAAGGAACTCGGCAATACCAATACAGGCTCCACCGTGCATGCGGTGCGCGATGTGAGTTTTTCCTGTGCACCCGGACGCGTATTTACCTTGCTCGGTCCGAACGGTGCCGGCAAAACCACTACCCTGCGCATGATCGCCACCATTCTGAAACCGAGCAGCGGGCATATCATTGTGGATGGACATGATACGGTTACACACGGCACACAGGTGCGCAGAAGTCTGGGATTCCTTACAGGCTCCACCGGTTTATACGATCGCCTTACGCCGAACGAAACCGTTGATTATTTCGGACGATTGAATGGCATGGATGAAAAGAGCATCCGCGAACGCAAAAAATATTTATTCGATCTGTTGGGCATACACAGTTTCGCAGATCGCCGCGTGGGAAAATTTTCCACGGGTATGAAACAAAAAGTTTCCATCGCCCGCACCATGATCCACGATCCACAGGTGGTGGTGTTTGATGAACCTACGTCGGGACTGGATGTGATCGCCGCAAAAAGCATCATTGAACTGATCAGGCAATGTAAAAAGGACAACAAAACCGTGATCTTCCCCACACATATCATGAGTGAAGTGAATATGCTCGCCGATGATCTGGCCATCATCCACAAAGGCGACCTTATCTACAACGGATTATTCAACGATTTCAAAGCAGGCATGCGCGAAAGTACGCTGGAGGATGAATTCATCCGCATTGCCCTTGAACACGAACAATCGATCGCATAATCCCTTAAATCGCAAACAATGAAGAACATTATCACCATATTCAAAAAAGAGCTGAAGGACATCATGCGCGATAAGCGTACGCTTACGGTGATGCTATTGATCCCTTTGGTGTTATATCCTGCCATCTTTATCGGCATCAGTAAATATATCAGCGGTCAAACCGAAAAAGCTGCGTCAGAAACGGTACGCATTGCCATCATTGATAATGGCCATGCTGCCCATTTTACCCGGTTTGTTTCGCAGGTTCCGAATACGCGGAGCATGTCGCTCACGGATACTGCCGTGGCGAAAGAACTCATCATGAACGACAGCATCGATGTAGCCTATTTTTTCCCCCCGGGATATGATACCGCCCTCGCAAAACTGGAACCTACCTCGTATCAATATTTTTTCACGAGTACCAATAATGAATTTGAAGTGGGCATCATTGAAAATATCAATGCGGCGTATCAAAAATTGCTCGTGACAGAAAAACTCAAAGAAAACAATATCACCGAAACCATCCTGGAGCCTGCTGCGGCGATTTCGCGCAACCTCGCTTCGCAACGTGAGCAGATCGGTAGTGTGATCGGTGGGATATTGCCGTATTTCTTCATCATCTTCTGTATGATCGGATGTATGTATCCGGCGATAGATCTGGCTGCCGGTGAAAAAGAACGCGGCTCGCTGGAAACTTTATTGGTATCGAGCGCAAGCAGACTGGATATTTATGTGGGGAAATTACTCACCGTTACCCTCAGCGGATTTACTTCTGCCGTGGCGAGTATCGTGGGTATTATCATTTCTGCGCAGATCATTGGCCGAGATGCATCACAGGCTGCATCGATGGCACAGATACTGGATCTGCTCAACGGCATCATGTCGCCGGTGTCCATCGCGCAGATGTTGTTGATCCTGTTGCCGCTGAATATTTTCTTTGCTGCGGTAACGTTGATGTTGTCCATTTATGCACGTTCCTTTAAAGAAGCGCAAAGCATGATCACGCCGCTTATGATCTTCATCGTATTTCCATCCATTGCGGGTATGTTACCGGGGGTGCGACTGGATTACGGAACTGCCCTGGTGCCTATCCTCAATGTATCGCTGGGCACAAAGGAGATCATTAGTGGCACTATTCAGACCGGTCCGCTCTTGTTGACCTATGTGGCCTTGTTTGTGTATGCGGCCATTTCGCTGGTGGTGAGTGTGCGCTTTTTCAACAATGAGAAAAATATTTTGCGCGGCTGATCAGGCCCCTATTCTGAAATTGTGAACAGTATCCCGGTAATCCACATTACCGGGATCTTTTTTTGTGGGGATGTAACAACAATTCTCCGCAATATTGCAGCCCCTCGAATAAAATACACACATGACCTGGCAACCAATTGCAGGTTATTTGCGTTATGTAAGATAAGTGTCGATTATGCAGCAACCGGTTTGGAAAATAAAGCCCTTTCATCAACTCAATATTTTTGAACTCTATGGCATACTGCGCCTGCGTCAGGAGGTGTTTGCCGTGGAGCAAAATTGTGTGTATCTGGACCTGGATGGGAAAGATCAGTTCTGTGATCACCTCTTTGCGGTCGACGATAATGGCCGTGTAACCGCCTGTGCCCGCATCGTTCAGCCCGGTACTGCCTATCATGAGGTTTCCATCGGCCGTGTAGCATCCCACCCCGAACTGCGGGGGACCGGACTTGGTCGCCAGATCATGGAGAAGTCCATAGCCTTTGTGGAAGACAAATACGGACAGGTGGATATTCGCATTGAAGCCCAGTTCTATCTGGAAAAGTTCTACACAGAATTCGGTTTTGCCTCAGAGGGTAAAGTATACCTCCTCGACGGTATAGAACACATCGAAATGCTCCGCCACCGCACCCCGGTGAAGGTATAGTCACCTTTTTTCCACATCTGCTATTTTTCTTTTTCGGAATAATTTGCCACCTTTCGTGACATTAAGTCACTATTACCGTTCACCCTTTAAAATTTTGTCGATGAGCATGTTAAAAGAGTTCAAGGCCTTTGCCATGAAAGGCAACCTGATCGACCTCGCTGTCGGTTTTG
>JAYRVB010000432.1:0-3334 GCA_041918775.1 Chitinophagales bacterium | reverse complement strand
GTCAGAACAGGTATCAACCGGTAGATATGCCTGCAGCAGAATATACGGCCATTAATTACGGCCTGGTGGTCTATATGCAAACCGCTTATTATTTCAGATATCTGCAGGATGTACTTGGACAGGATGAGTTTGATCGCATCATGCATATCTATTATACCGAATATCAGTTTAAGCATCCATATCCGGAAGATATGCTTGCGTTATTCGAAAGAGAAACAGGTGAGCAATACGACTGGTTCTTTACCAAATTACTGCAGGCAGATCGCGGCCCCGATTATAGTGTACACAAGTTGCAAAAAGCCAATACCGCTATTGCGCTTACAGTGAAAAATGAATCTGACATCCCGGCCGCATTTTCTATTGCAGTGATGTCGGGAGATTCGGTGTTGCGCACAGATTGGTATAGAGGGTTTACAGGTAGTCAGACCATATTCCTCAATATTGATAAAAGCTGGGATGTAACCCATATTCATTTAGACCAAAGAAAATATGTGCCCGAAACCAATCGGGAAAATAATATGATAAAAACCTCAGGGTTGTTTAAAACGGTGGAACCTCTTCAACTTAAATTATTTGGCATAGGCGCAGATCGTCCGGATCGAACCAGTATTGGATTTTCACCTTTGGTGGGATGGAATAATAACGACAAATGGATGTTGGGATTGGGCTTGTGGAATTCAACCCTGCCTACACCATGCCTCGAATATGTGTTCGCCCCGATGTACAGCATAGCCACATCAAATCTTTCAGGTCAGGGTAGCCTGGGTTGGAACATGTATCCCGATGCAGGACCATTTGACCGGATCCGATTGTCGGAAACCGTTTCACAGTATACCTATACCCATTTCGACCTCTCCACCGGATTGGATGAGATCACCACATTTGATCCGCAATTCACAAGGTTACAAACGAAGTTGGAGCTCGACCTGCATCAAAAGCAGTTGCGAAAAAAGACATTGCAAACCATCACTTTGCGCAATGTGTTGATCCGTGAGGAAGACAGGCTTTTTGCCTATGATATGAATGGCGACCTGATCGAATCACTCGATGAAAGTTATATGGTTTTTGAAGCAGGGTATCGCATCAAGCGAAGCACGAAATTGTTCCCGCAACAATTGGATGTTGTGCTTGCTGCAAATGGTGACTTCGGCAGGATCGACTTTACCTATGAAACTTTAGTACACTATCCACGAATGGAAAAAGGGATCGGTGTTCGTGTGTTTGCAGGCGCATTCCTCACAGGAGACCCATTTGATACCAGATTCAATTATACCCTTGCCGGAGGTAGTAGTGCATTTGACCCGATGTATGATGATATTTTCCTGGGCAGAAATACCACTAATGGATTTGTCAGCAATCAGATCCGCAACACGATGGGATTTTTTAAAGTACCGGTTTTTGACTATCAATCAACCAGCGACACCTATTTAACGGCAATGAATCTTCAGTTTGCTATTCCTAAAGTACCTATTGTTGAATTGTTTGCAGATGTGGCCTATATGCCCTCCATGCTCATCGAAGGGTCGGAAGGAGACAGTTGGTCACGGATTCAATATGATGCCGGTGTAATGGTGAGCCTGCCATTGGATATTTTTGCCGTGTATTTCCCGCTCGTGATGAGCGAAGATCTGAGTAATACCTTTGCTGAAGATGCAGCATACACAGAAAAAATTTCCTTCATGCTTAACCTGAACAGAGGAAATGTATTTGAATTGATGAGGAAATTGGGCTTGTAAGGCTCCGTCTTGCATTAACCTGAATATGCATGTATGAGCAAACTTGTAAGTGTTGCTTGTACATGCATATTTATTTTTTTTGTAAATACTTCCAGTTTCGTCCCTTGCCTTCTGAGATCCAGGTTATAGCGTCCTGCAGGCGACGGTCTCTCGTGGCGGTTGTTTTTGCTTCGAGCAGCCAGTTGATATATTCCTTCCTGAAGCCAGGTGTGGCGCTTTTCCAAACGGCGCGCATGCGATCGTTTTCCTTTAAAGCCTGAGTAAAATAACCTGGAATTTTAATGGTCTGTGTTTTTTTAGGGGCAGGTGCTATTTTAATGCCTGCATCATTCAGCCGCATAGCTTCCTTGATCCATTTGATGATTTTTTTATCAGACGGCAGTGAATCGAGGGAGGTGATTTTGCCTAGATGTCCCATGGCAGATTCTGACTTAGCATTTTCCATCAGGATAGGGTCTTTCATGAGACTTGCTTTCCAGAATCCCATGACAGCATGTTTTTTAAACGCAGCCATGTGGCAAAGCATTTCGCCCTTGTAGTCGAAAAATGGCATGCTCCATTTCATTTTCTCCTCCACATCCGGACAGGCGTGATGCACCAGCTCGCGAATGTGCATGAGTATTGGCTGAGCGAATGGTTGAGCCTTTAAAATATATTGGTCTATGGCTGGAGCTCTCTTTCCCATTGTTAGTATTTGATCAGTTTGTAGTAATCAATGTTGCCATTAGGGTAAGTGCAAACAACAATATACATCCCTTCATCTAAATGTGATGTGCTGATGTGCCCCTCTTTATTTTCGATATGTGAATATCCTACCATTTGCATCGCCATGTTGTAGAAGGCCAGCGAACTTACATCGTTTCCAAAGGCAAAATGTAATTCCTCCCTGAATGGGTTTGGCCAGAGCCCATAAACAGGGTTCGGGTCATCGTAATCAATGAAAAAATATGTTGGTTCTGTGCATTCATCGATGCCATTGATCACCTCACCATTTTCCTGATAGCAAGTCAACTCGCCTGTGTAAAGTGAATTGACAGGTGCTAATGATTCGAATAGTCCGGAAAAATACTCCCCAATGCCTTGGCATAAATAAAGTACTTTACCGTAATCTTGGTACATGGTCAATCCTATTCGTTCTATATCCCCCGGGAATTCAACGATGTATTTATTTTGAACCACGCTAAACGATTCACCACCCTCAAAATTGGTAAAAAAGAGGCTATCGCCCACTTCTAATCCAAAGTCATAGAGTAATCGATCAGTGGTATCCGGAAAGTAGGTGCCTATCAATGTATCAATATGATGGCTGAGTTTGTAGAGATAAGTTTTATAGCCATCGTTGCGCAGCGCAGCTACATGTCCGAAATTATAATCAAGCGTGTCAAAATCTATAACAGGTCCTAACATTGCACCAGCCTCCTGCAATCGATAAGTGTATGTCTGGGTCATGTTTAAGAAGGTGTAGTCAAGACCATTGATAACGGTGTCAATGCTTGTACTGAGCCTATAATTCGTATGTCGCACACTGTCAAATTTCCATGGCTCATTCGCATAATTTATGTAACCTGTATGATGTATATTCCAAGTTGCCTGTACAT